>NZ_CAWUDO010000017.1:0-107403 GCF_963920935.1 Nostoc sp. CCY 9925
TCGCTAATTCTTGGACTGCTGCACGTCGCACATTTTCGTGCTTATCCTGGGTAGCGCGTTCTTTGAGGATGGATTTGGTATCGGGGTCATCTTTGAAGTTGTTCGCTAATTCTTGGACTGCTGCACCTCGCACATCTTCGCGATTATCCTGGGCAGCGTGTTTTTTGAGGAAGGTTTTGGTGTCAGGGTCATCTTTGAAGTTTTTCGCTAATTCTCGGACTGCTAAACGTCGAACAATCGTGTGATCATCCTTAGTAGAGCCTTCTTTGAGGATGGATTTGGTATCGGGGTCATCTTTGAAGTTTTTCGCTAATTCTTGGACTGCTGCACCTCGCACATCTTTGTCATCATCCTGGGCAGCGCGTTCTTTGAGGATGGATTTGGTATCGGGGTCATCTTTGAAGTTGTTCGCTAATTCTTGGACTGCTGCACCTCGCACATCTTCGCGATCATCCTGGGTAGCACGTTCTTTGAGGATGGATTTGGTGTCGGGGTCATCTTTGAAGTTGTTCGCTAATTCTTGGACTGCTGCACGTCGCACATCTTGTTGATCATCCTGAATAGCGTGTTCTTTGAGGAAGGTTTTGGTGTCGGGGTCATCTTTGAAGTTGTTCGCTAATTCTTGGACTGCTGCACCTCGCACATCTTTGTCATCATCCTGGGTAGCGCGTTCTTTGAGGAAGGTTTTGGTGTCAGGAGATTCTTGCCAGGCCATTACAATTGCTGTGACTGCTTGAGTGCGAATTTCCTGAACTAGCTTAGTTTCTTTTCTATTTCGCCAGATGTCGTAATAGTAGCAGAGGTCATATTTAGTTAAATCTTTAAGCTCGTTAAGTAATTGAGTAGCCGTTGACGCAATCGCCGAGCGATTTCTCACTTCTGCAAGACACTTAGCCGCTAAAAAGAGATTGACAAATTTTTCCTCTTCACCATCTTGCACCATTAAATACTCAAGAATCTCACCAACAAATCTTGGCTCAATCATTCCCGCAATTAGCAGCAACACCTCATGCCAACTTTCATCTTGCCAGTGTTTGCCAAAAACTTCATTCTTAAGTTCCTCAAGAGTCAGCGTTTGCGTTTCTTTAAACTGCCAGACAAACTCCCAAGCAGAGAAATATTCTAAAAATGTCCGATGCACAAAAGCATAATAATCCGCACCCAGGAAACATAACATAAAGTTACGAGTCCGCAGTTGATTAATCATCACCCGCGCAACTTCTCTGGGTTTATCAAATTCTATGGTTTTGAGATAATCAGTCAGAACTTTGACTAAATCATTTTCATTAATTAAATTACCAGCTAAACCTTTCTCACCAGTTTGCATAAGATAAGCAACCTGACGCAGCATCGCTTGTTTATCTTTATAATCAATAGTCTTGGGATCTAACCTCTTATCTTCAATCAAAACGCGCTCCACATCCCATTGATGCAGCAGTACCCGCGATGCTTGATTATAAAGCTCCGCTCTATCTCTTGGTAGCTCTTGATTCCGATTCAGAATTGCCATCATCGTCAACAGCAGAGGATTTCCCGCCAATTCTGCAATAGATTTGGAAGCTGCAATTCCTCTTTGTAGCCGTTCCCGTTTTCTCACTTTATCTACTGCATCGGTAAAAGTTAACTCATGCCAACGGTAGATAAAATCCTGAATTTGTTCTGAGTCTAAATCTTGTAAGATAAAGTGGCGAAACTCAGCATTAAGCAATCGTTGCGGTTTATAGCCAATAATCCGAGAAGTGACAATTACCTGCACATCAGGATAGTCATTAGTAAAGCGATGAATATCAGTAATTACATCCTCTCGCTTACCAGGGTCAAATACCTCATCCAAACCATCAAACATCACTAAGGCATTACCAGCTTTTAATTGTTTATCTAGTTCAAGCTGATTTAGATGATGAATTGCCCCACTACATTGATGAAAAAATTCGAGAAAATTATTGCACTCTTTATCTTCCCGTCGCCGCATATAAGTGCGTAATTCAATTAGCAAAGGAATAGGTAAAGATATAACATTATCCAGTGGTGACTCTGCCCAATTCAAAGCCAGAAATTGCAACAATGTAGACTTACCTGAACCAGGATCGCCCAAAATCACAGTATATTTATAATCTTGCTTCTTATTGACAACATCTAAAACTGAACGGATCGGCTGTTCAAAATAAACCCGTTTGTGGCGTTCTAATTCTTCTAATTCAACTGCTTCTACTTGTTCACTTTCTCGCAGCCGTCTAAGATGTTCTTTAGGCAGTTCGTGAACTTGTGGTAAAACTTGATGAGTTTCCCGGACATTTTGAGCAGTAAAAATCCGCCATAATTTCAGTTCGTTATAGGCATACCCGCTAGTATCTAAGCTATCTAACTTGAGATTGCCATAGCGTTCGCGGATTCCTTCTTGATATTTAACTAAATTAAAATCTACAATAACACCAGCAATTTCTTTGGTATTTATTTCAATATAAGACAACTTTTGTAATTCTAAGATGTGGTGTAATTCTTTTGAATCTAAAAGAAGTTCTTGGACTTGTGTCAAATACTGTTCTGTAATTGATTGCCAGTTAAACTTAGATGGCAGAGGTTTTAATTGCAGCTTGTTCCAACTATCTTCTAGGATTTTAGCGTCTAGAGATTCACAATTAATATCAAAAGCCTTACCAAGAGTTTCTGCAACCGACTTATCACTGATAAATTTTTTGATGTCTTTGGTGTACTCTTTAATCTCAGCTTCAGCAAGTTTGCAACGAACCTTTAACTGCTGTTGCATGAGTTGTAAAAATTCCTTTAAGGCTTTGCCAGCAGCAATTTCTATATCTTCCTTCTTAAGTTTCTGGAAAATCTTGCCAGGGATGCTTTTTAATAAATCTTTAGCCCAATCTTTAGCAGCATCCTTGGCTAAGTCTTCGAGAATGGGTTTAAAAATCAACCCGGCGGCCTGAGTTACACCCCAAATAACTAACCAGTCCAGCATAATACTCGCTTCTGTTGAGATTTTGACTACGAGTATATCCACTAGCTTGAGTAATGTTTCCAGATTTCAGGGTTATTGCGGAAATCTTACAGGTATCTAAGAACCTCTCTCCTGAAAGGCTATGGTGTACACACAAGTCACCAGTTTTACTCCAATACGCTTGGGATAAGTCAGAAAGCCTTCATGTAGAGACGCGATTTATCGCGTCTGAAAGACTGTCACGTTAGAGAGACGCGATTTATCGCCGTCTCTACAAGTGTTTTGGTCTTATCTGAACTATATTGCGCTATAGATTAATTGGAAACTGCGATGTCTACGACGGGCTGCGCCAACGCAATTTTACCCACTGCACGTCCAGTTTCACTATAACTATGAGCCGCCGCTAGTTCTTGCAAGGGATATGTGCGATCAATTACCACACGAATTTTACCCGCTTCAATCAATTCTTTGAGATAAACTAAGTCTTTGGCGTTAGGTTTTTCTAACACCAATTTAGATTTTTGACCGGGAAGAAACGCTGTTAAGACACTCTGGACAATGCTTTCCGGAGTGGGTAGGGTGCTGAGATAAATGCCGTTGGGTTTGAGGACTTTTTTAGTTTGAGAGAGCGATCGCTTACCCACTGCATCAAAAATAATATCGTACTGTGTCGTATCTTCAGTGAAATCTTGCCGCGTATAATCAATCACGCGGTCTGCTCCCAAAGATTTCACTAAATCCAAGTTTTTAGAACTGGTAACTCCCGTCACTACTGCCCCTAAAGCTTTAGCAATTTGTACTGCAAAAGTGCCTACACCGCCTGCTGCACCATTAATTAAAACATTTTGTCCTATTTGAATATTTCCCTGATCTCGCAGCGCTTGTAGAGCCGTAAGCCCTGCTAGAGGTACAGCCGCAGCTTCTTCATAAGACAAATTCGTTGGTTTGAACGTCGCCAAGTTTTCTGGGATAGCGGCAAATTCAGCATAACCTCCTCCAGGGAAGCTAGTACTGCCATAAATAGCATCTCCCGGTTTAAAACGCGTGACTTGGGAGCCAACTTCTACCACATCTCCCGCCACATCAAATCCTAAAATCTTCGGGAATTTGCTCCCTGTAAGCAAACTCAACATTCCCTGGCGGATTTTCCAATCAATGGGATTAACGCTACTGGCACGAACTTTCACAAGTAACTGCGTTGGCTGAATTTTCGGCTGTTCCAGGTCTTCATACTGCAAAACATCAGCGCCGCCATAGCGACGGATAACCATTGCTTTCATAACATTTCTCCTGCTACCCTGTTTTCTTTGATGAACTCAGACAGCTTATGAATCCAGTGTAGCGATGTCTACGACGGGCTACGCCTACGCTAAAGTTTGTAGTGAACAATTAAGAAAATTTATTGCGATCGCCAAGTCATGTTAGATTGAAGTTGATTGTTTTCTCGAAACACAAAATTCACCAGCCGCTACAACAACTTTCCTCCCATCTCCTCATACTCGGAATGAAAAAAAACGAGGTAAAAGTTAAATTTTTTGAAAAATATGTGCATCAATACATCCATTTTGATGAGCCTGTATGCCTTACCAGCTAAAAGTTAGAACCCTAATTGAATATCATTGCCAAAGTAAAAGTTAAAAAAAGATGAATTGCATTTTTAGCTGAAAAAAAATGATATGTTGGATACAGAATTGAATTTCGCACGTATCTGGAGTAGTACAACGTATTCTGCTCCAGTTTTTCCCCCAAATCCCTTGCTCTTTGTTGCTTTTGGCTGGATTTGAGGGCAATCTGAGTACACTTTTAAATAACTCAAACCCAGTTTCAAGTGAATTAAAATCCTTGCTGGGAGAAGATTTTGACTGAGTACAAAGAAATCCTGAACCCCTATCTCTAAACACTAGAACCCCAACCAAAAAATACTAGAACCCCTACCCGAAAAAAAAATTTCTAATTCTTGTAATGCTTAAAGAGTTAGGGTTTTTCGTATTTGAGTACAAGCTTAATAAATCCAATAAATTCTATCCTAGATAGACGCACAGCCTTGCTCAAATAAGGCTGATATAAATCTTATATCGCCAATTACTTAACGCTCCTACACAAAAACGAAGCGAAGAGTAAGTGGAGGGATGACATAGCACCGTGCCCCAAGTGAATAGAAGTCGTGGCTGTAAACACATAATTCTCCCAAGAACCGAACGTTGACACACACCAGCCCAAAATCAAAGCCCAAAATCAAATATCTACCGCCTGCCTTACTTGATAACAAGTCGCCCAAACCTGAGCGTTTGCAGGCAGTGTGCAAGCCACGACTTCAATTTCTGGGCATAGAGAGTAGCCACTGCATCTCCCACAGTGGCAGCCAAGTCCACCGACCTTTTGCGAAATTCAATGACATTACCGTCTACACGACTCCTCACCTCCCCCGCTACGGAATCGCCAACCCAAGCAAAATCTGGTGGTTGCGGCTGCGACAGCAGTACCACCGTGGAAATGGATGAAAAGCTCCAAGAACGCATTGCCAAACATCCCTGCTACAGCGAAGACGCCCATCACCACTACGCGCGGATGCACGTTGCAGTTGCTCCCGCCTGTAACATTCAATGTAACTATTGCAACCGCAAATATGACTGTGCTAACGAAAGCCGTCCTGGAGTTGTTAGCGAGTTGCTTACACCAGAAGAAGCAGCACATAAAGCTTTGGTGATTGGAGGCAAGATTCCTCAAATGACAGTCGTGGGAATTGCCGGCCCTGGTGACCCACTAGCGAACCCAGACAAGACATTCCGCACATTTGAGTTGATTGCCGAGCAAGCACCAGACATCAAACTTTGTTTATCTACCAATGGTTTAATGCTGCCCGACTACATCGATCGCATTAAACAATTAAATATAGATCACGTGACGATCACCATTAACATGGTAGATCCAGAGATCGGTGCTAAGATTTATCCTTGGGTTCACTACAAACGCAGGCGTTACAGAGGCATTGAAGGCGCAAGAATTCTCCACGAAAGACAGATGGAAGGATTGCAAGCCCTCAAAGAAGCTGACATTTTGTGTAAAGTCAACTCTGTGATGATTCCCGGAATCAATGACCATCACCTAGTTGAAGTGAATCGAGTCATTCGTGAAAAAGGTGCATTCTTGCACAACATCATGCCATTGATTTCTGCACCAGAACATGGCACACACTTTGGTTTAACCGGTCAACGCGGCCCCACACCCAAAGAACTCAAAGAAGTCCAAGACAACTGCTCTGGTAACATGAAAATGATGCGTCACTGTCGCCAGTGTCGCGCTGATGCAGTCGGCTTATTAGGAGAAGACCGCAGCCAGGAATTTTCTAAAGATAAATTCTTGGAAATGACTCCAGAATATGATGTAGAACAACGCGCTACCGTTCACGAAGGCATTGAGAAGTTTAAAGAAGAAATTAAAGTAGCCAAAGAGAAGGCGCTAGCCGGCAAGAAATTTGCCAACAGTCCTAAAGTCTTAGTTGCAGTAGCAACCAAAGGCGGCGGATTAGTTAACCAGCACTTCGGCCATGCTAAAGAATTCCAAATTTACGAAGTGGATGGTAATGAAGTTCGCTTTATCAGTCATCGCAAAATAGACCAATATTGCCAAGGTGGATACGGCGAAGATGCTTCGTTTGAGTATATTATGAAAGCGATCGCAGATTGCAAGGCAGTTTTAGTTTCCAAAATTGGTAACTGTCCCAAAGAAAAATTGCAACAAGCCGGTATACAGACTGTTGAAGCTTACGACGTAATTGAGAAGGTTGCTTTGGAGTTTTACGAACAACACGTTAAGGAATTAGGGAATCAGGAATAGGGACTGGGGATTAGGGACTGGGGGCTGGGAATTAACGAAGAATTTTCCCAATCAATACCCAATACCCAGTACCCAATACCCAGCACCCAATCCCCACTACCCAATCCCGAGTACCCAAAAAGGAGAATAATCATGGCTTACAAAGTTACTAGCCAATGTATTTCCTGCAATCTCTGTCTATCTGTATGTCCCACCAATGCAGTTAAAGTAATTGATGGACAGCACTGGATCGATCCTGAACTCTGCACAAACTGTGTTGGTAGCATTCATACGGTACCTCAGTGTAAAGCTGGTTGTCCCACCTGCGACGGTTGTGTGAAACAGCCTACTGATTATTGGGAAGGCTGGTTTGCCAATTACAACCGCGTAGTTGCAAAATTAACTAATAAACAAGATTACTGGGAACGTTGGTTTAAATGTTATTCCCAGAAATACTCAGAACAGTTAGAAAAACGTCAACCCCAAACAATGGGAGTAGAAGCCTAATAAGATAATTCATAATTCGTAATGGAAAATTAAACTCAAAAATTACGAATTGCTGAAGCTTAAAAGTAAAGGGCAACGGAGCAAAGGAATCTTGTACAGACGCTGATTCATCGCGTCTCCTAACTCCTAACTAAATTATTCTGATATCAAATTACAAACAATGCAAAAGAACTGCATCTATCTCGATAATAATGCTACTACCAAGGTAGACCCGCAAGTTGTAGAGGCAATGCTGCCTTACCTGACGGACTTTTACGGCAATCCCTCTAGTATGCATACCTTTGGCGGACAACTTGCTAAAGGTGTGAAAACAGCCAGAGAACAACTTGCAACCTTGTTGGGAGCCGATGAGTCAGAAATTGTCTACACCAGTTGTGGAACTGAGGGAGATAACGCCGCGATTCGCGCTGCATTGTTGGCGCAACCAGAAAAGCGACACATCATCACCACCCAAGTCGAACATCCAGCAGTACTGAATGTCTGCAAACAATTAGAAACCCAAGGTTACAGTGTTACCTACCTTTCGGTGAACAATCAAGGGCAATTGGATCTCAATGAACTAGAAGCGTCCTTGACAGGTAAGACCGCGTTGGTGTCAATTATGTACGCCAACAACGAAACCGGTACGGTTTTCCCGATTGAGCAAATTGGGTTACGAGTAAAAGAACATGGTGCTCTCTTCCACGTTGATGCGGTGCAAGTAGTGGGTAAAATCCCCTTGAATATGAAGACTAGCACCATCGATATATTAACCCTGTCTGGTCACAAGCTGCACGCACCCAAAGGAATCGGTGCTTTGTATGTGCGACGCGGCGTCAGATTCCGTCCTTTGCTCCTCGGTGGACACCAAGAACGCGGACGTAGGGCGGGAACAGAGAATGTTCCAGGAATTATTGGCTTGGGCAAAGCTGCGGAACTAGAACTGTTACACTTGGAAGAAGCGACAAAAAGAGAAAGAAGGCTGCGCGATCGCCTAGAAAAAACTTTACTTGCTACTATTCCCGATTGTGTAGTTAACGGTGACCCTACGCAGAGATTACCCAACACCACCAATATCGGCTTCAAGTACATTGAAGGTGAAGCAATTCTACTGTTGTTGAACAAATTCGGTATCTGTGCATCATCTGGTTCTGCCTGTACCTCTGGTTCGCTGGAACCTTCCCACGTCCTCCGGGCAATGGGCTTACCCTACACCACCTTGCATGGTTCCATTCGTTTCAGTCTGTCTCGCTACACCACAGAAACTGAAATCGACCAAGTTATAGAGGTCATGCCTGGCATTGTAGAACGTTTACGTGCCCTCTCACCCTTCAAAAATGACGACGCAGGTTGGTTGCAAGGACAGTCATTAGTCACTAGTCATTAGTCATTAGTCATTGGTTGTTAGTAACTGACAAATGACCAATGACAAAGGACAAAGGACAAAGGATGAATGACCAAGGACAAATGACAAAGGATAAAAGTTATGTGGGACTACACAGATAAAGTATTAGAACTGTTTTACAATCCCCAAAACCAGGGAGAAATTGAAGAAGTTAGCGAACCTGGTGTTAAGGTTGCAACGGGCGAAATCGGTAGCATTGCCTGTGGTGATGCTCTGAGACTGCACCTGAAAGTTGAGGTGGAATCTGATAAGATTCTGGATGCACGCTTTCAAACCTTTGGCTGCACAAGTGCGATCGCTTCTTCTAGTGCATTAACCGAAATGGTTAAAGGTTTGACTTTAGATGAAGCCCTGAAAGTGTCCAACAAAGACATTGCAGATTACTTGGGTGGTTTACCAGAAGCCAAGATGCACTGCTCTGTTATGGGACAAGAAGCCCTAGAAGCCGCAATCTATAACTATCGTGGCATTCCGTTAGATAGCCATGATGACGATGATGAAGGCGCATTAGTTTGTAGTTGTTTTGGTATCAGCGAATCCAAGATTCGTCGCGTGATTTTAGAAAATAATCTCACTGATGCCGAACAAGTAACAAATTATGTAAAAGCTGGTGGCGGATGCGGTTCCTGTCTGGCAAATATCGATGATATTATTAAATCAGTAAGACAAGAAGCAACCGCACCGGATCTCAACAATTACGGCGTCAAAGTTGCCACAGAAATTGTAACTTCTAAGGAGCGATCGCTAACCAACGTCCAAAAGATTGCTCTAATTCAAAAGGTTCTCGATGAAGAAGTCAGACCCGTACTGATTGCAGACGGCGGAGATGTAGAACTCTATGATGTAGAAGGCGATCGCGTGAAAGTTATTCTGCAAGGTGCTTGCGGTTCTTGTTCTAGTAGTACAGCAACTCTGAAAATTGCGATCGAAGCCAGATTACAAGATCGTGTAAGCAAAAACCTTGTAGTCGAAGCAGTTTAGGAATTGCTGTAGAAATTACGTAATCTACAAATACGCCCGAATATGCCTCAGCTAACAACAGAAAGTAGGATTTGAATTGAATAATTGTCTCCACTCAATGTTTCATACCAATTCGTCAAAAGAAAGTTACAGATTTCAATCAGCAAACTTCAATCAAATCTGACTTTCTTAATTACGAATTACGAATTACGAATTACGAATTGGTATCAGTCCTACTAACAACACACAGCATATAGGCGAAAGTATTAAGCGCCTAATTGCAAATTCCGTCATTCAACTCGCTTCAAAGGAGACAAACATGAGTACACTGTACGAAAAAATTGGCGGAAAACCTACTATTGAGAAAGTAGTAGATGAGCTTCACAAACGCATTCTTGCAGATAATACCCTGAAGCCTTTTTTCGCTAACACAGATATGGCCAAGCAACGTAATCATCAGATTACTTTCTTCTCTCAAATATTTGAAGGGCCAAAGGAATACAGCGGTCGTTCAATGGACAAAACCCACGCAGGTATGGCACTACAGCAACCACACTTCGATGCGATCGCCAAATACCTCAGTGAATCAATGTCTGTAGCTGGAGTATCCGCAGATGATACAAAAGCTGCACTAGATAGAGTCTCGAATTTGAAACCCGCTATTTTGAACAAATAATCGGACTTAGACATTGGTTGTTGACGAATATTTACGTCAATTCCTACTAAGTTTTACAAGCTGAAACACATTACGACGTATTTGTAAATTGCGTAATCTCTTAGTCATTAGCCATTTGACTAATGACTAAGAGAGAAGTCTGAGCGCCGGCTTCCGGCGATCAGAACTTCGGAAACAAATCACAAATTACAAATAGCAAAAAGAAAAGAAATTTAACTGGGAAATATATGCACTTACTTGTCTATGTTTTGACTGTGGAGCGATCGCCACCAGCGATGTTCTACAAACCCTCACAGCCATAGCTCTTACAGGCGTGAGACCCTCAAACAAACAAAAAAGACCCACCAACCAACCAATTGCAGGAAAACAAGAACAATGACTGACGAAAATATTAGACAGATAGCTTTTTACGGTAAAGGTGGTATCGGTAAATCTACCACCTCCCAAAACACCCTGGCAGCTATGGCAGAAATGGGTCAACGCATCCTCATCGTCGGTTGCGACCCTAAAGCTGACTCCACCCGTTTGATGCTACACAGCAAAGCTCAAACAACCGTTCTTCACCTCGCCGCAGAACGTGGTGCAGTAGAAGATATCGAAATCGAAGAAGTAATGCTGACCGGTTTCCGCAACGTTCGTTGCGTAGAATCTGGTGGTCCAGAACCCGGTGTAGGTTGCGCTGGTCGTGGTATCATCACCGCCATCAACTTCTTAGAAGAAAATGGTGCTTACCAAGACCTAGACTTCGTATCTTACGACGTATTAGGTGACGTTGTGTGTGGTGGTTTCGCAATGCCAATCCGCGAAGGTAAGGCACAAGAAATCTACATCGTGACATCAGGTGAAATGATGGCGATGTATGCTGCTAACAACATCGCTCGTGGTGTTCTTAAGTATGCTCACACCGGTGGCGTGCGTTTGGGTGGTTTGATTTGTAACAGCCGTAACACAGACCGGGAAATCGAATTAATCGAAACCTTGGCAAAACGGTTGAACACCCAAATGATTCACTACGTACCTCGTGACAACATTGTTCAACACGCAGAATTGCGCCGGATGACCGTTAACGAGTACGCTCCTGAAAGCAACCAAGCTAACGAATATCGGATTTTGGCTCAGAAAATTATTGACAACAAGAACCTAGCTATTCCTACACCCATCGAAATGGAAGAACTAGAAGAATTGTTGATTGAATTCGGTATTCTCGAAAGCGACGAAAATGCTGCCAAGTTAGTTGGTAAGACTGCTGCTGAAGCTCCTGTAGTCTAAGTCGCTGCTAAGAAATAACGCTTTAGCACAAGGAAAAAGGAAAAAGGAAGAATCTCATATTTGACCTTTGACCTTTTACCTTTCCCTCTAATCTCCCCCTTAACCTTAGAGGGGACTCTTAGTCCCCCTATGCCTGATCCTTACGAGTCACAGAGGCTAAGTATGACACCTCCAGAAAATCAAAACATCATCGAAGAAAGAAAAGAACTAATTAAAGAAGTTCTCAGTGCTTACCCAGATAAAGCTGCCAAAAAGCGGGAAAAGCACTTAAATGTATACGAAGAAGGTAAGAGCGATTGCGGCGTTAAGTCTAACATCAAATCTCTTCCTGGTGTAATGACCGCTCGTGGTTGTGCTTACGCCGGTTCTAAAGGTGTGGTTTGGGGTCCTATTAAGGACATGATCCACATCAGCCACGGCCCTGTAGGTTGCGGTTACTGGTCTTGGTCTGGTCGTCGTAACTACTACATCGGCACCACAGGTGTAGACACCTTTGGTACTATGCACTTCACCTCTGACTTCCAAGAACGCGATATCGTTTTCGGTGGTGACAAAAAACTCACCAAACTGATCCAAGAATTGGAAGTTCTCTTCCCTCTTAACCGTGGTGTTTCCATTCAATCCGAATGTCCCATCGGTCTAATCGGGGATGACATCGAAGCAGTAGCTCGGAACACATCCAAAGAAATTGGTAAGCCAGTTGTTCCCGTTCGTTGTGAAGGTTTCCGGGGTGTTTCTCAGTCCTTGGGTCACCACATCGCTAACGACATGGTGCGTGACTGGGTGTTCACCAGAGCCGACAAAGAGAAAAAAGAAGGCAAGTTACAATTCGAGTCTACTCCTTACGACGTAGCAATTATCGGTGACTACAACATCGGTGGTGATGCTTGGGCTAGCCGGATTCTGTTAGAAGAACTGGGCTTGCGCGTAGTTGCTCAGTGGTCTGGTGATGGTACAATCAACGAAATGTTGATGACACCGAACGTGAAGATGAACTTGATTCACTGCTACCGTTCGATGAACTACATCAGCCGTCACATGGAAGAAGCTTATGGTATACCCTGGCTAGAGTACAATTTCTTCGGCCCCACCAAGATTGCTGAATCCTTACGGGAAATTGCTTCTAAGTTTGACTCCAAGATCCAAGAAAACGCTGAGAAGATCATCGCTAAGTATCAGCCTACAATGGATGCGATCGTTAACAAGTATCGCCCCCGTTTGGAAGGTAAGACCGTTGCGATGATGGTTGGTGGTTTGCGTCCTCGCCACGTTGTACCCGCTTTCCAAGATTTGGGTATGAAGATGATTGGTACAGGTTATGAGTTCGCTCACAACGACGACTACAAACGTACCACCCACTATATCGAAAACGGCACCATCGTTTACGATGACGTAACTGCTTACGAATTCGAGGAATTTGTGAAAGCACTCAAGCCAGATTTAATTGCTTCTGGTGTGAAAGAGAAGTACGTCTTCCAAAAGATGGGTTTACCCTTCCGTCAAATGCACTCTTGGGATTACTCCGAACCTAGCGATCGCTCTTACAACTCAATTAAATCAATATTTTTTAGCTGCCGGATAAAAAAGAGCCTATTTCTAGCCTAAATCTAAGTTACAGGGTTATTCACTAACACTCTTTTTTAATGCTTTAGACAGTATAACTCTTATGGAGTCTGGTTTTGAGATTTGAAAAGCATTTTGCTTAAAGAAAAACTGTTAAATAAAAGACTATTTTAAATGACGATTTTTTAGATTAAAATATAGCAACTACGTGATTTGTTACTTATCTGACGTATGGACGTAGAAATCAGCGATTTGCAAAAAAAAGAATATCTTAGCGCACTGTAAAGCAAGCTCAGTTTTTGAATTACAAAAATTATTTCTCTATTCCTTGGGTGATATCACTAACAGTAAAATCTCCCTGGACAGAAATTCCTTGAAAAGATAAATATTGCTTATCTTTTTCTTCAAAATTAACCCATTTAGAAATTAATTCAGCTACTACTTCAGAGAAAGGAACTATAAATCTAAACAGAGCGAGTAATAGAACCAATCTAACTAATCCTGCTACACTCTCACTGAGAATAGACACAGAAAATAATGAAAATACTGGAGGAATAATAAAATACATAACTAGTAAGCTTAAAAATTTTGCAACTTGCTCTCGTTCGCTTAATGTTTTGGTCGTAGTTTTAGACGCAAATTCAACATCACCATTTTCATTATATGAATGTAATTTTATCTGAATCTCAGAATCGTTAGTTACCACAAATCGCACTCCTAACTTTTGTCCTCTCTCAATATGACCAATGCGGCACTTACGCTCAAATTCCCTAATACTTGAATCAGTGATCTTTTCTACTTTCATTTCAAATTCAGGCTCTGGTTCAAAGTAGAAATCTAAAATTTGAGTTCCTTGAAGAAACTCGAATCTAATTTCTTCTAATTTTATAACCGAGTTTCCAGTATTTTCTATATCAACTTTTATATTGGATAGATTTACTACTTCTTGTCCTTCATAAAGGACTTTAACTCTTTGTTTAACATTTTTTTCGACATTAACAAGACCTGTTTCGATATTGAGATTATAGGAAAGTTTCTTGCCACTCCCACTTTTTTTACTTATACTTGCCAAGGCATAGCCACTCAAAAAAGCAAGAATAGCAGACAAAACAGCAATTGCAACATTTTGTAAGAAAGGTTTATCAAGAAAAGCGTTTGCAGGAGTAGTTGAAGAAGATGCTGTCTGAGCATAAGTAATTTGAGAAATGGAGCAAATAATAATTGCAGATAACAAGAACAGTATTGTGAATTGAATTTGTTTTTTTCTCATTTTACCAAACCATTTTAAGTAATCATATAAAATATACAATAAAACATGAATGTCTAAAATGTTGGTATAAGTCAAATGCGCTCACCTAAAATTTAGTAGTAGTAGGGTGCGTTGTCGCAAAGCGCAACGCACCACATAAATCATGGGCATCCTAAAAACAAATGTCATCTCTTGATGTCCATGCCCAACTACCGCAGACTCTATGTTTCTGGAGCTACTTACTTCATCACCCAAGTTACTTATCAACGGCAACCCTGGCTTTGCTCTGATATCGGGCGTACTGCTGTTCGTGCTGCCCTTGGGCATGTCAGAAAAAATTATCCTTTTTCCATTGATGCATTTGTTCTTTTGCCCGATCATTTTCATACTTTATGGACTCTGCCTGTGGGAGATAGTAATCTATCGATGCGAATGCTTTTGATCAAACGTTTTGTGACTAAATACTACGGTCATCAGCTAGGGCTTGATGTGGCTATCTCCCGTTCACGAGAAAAACGAAAAGAAAGAAATTTATGGCAACGCCGCTTTTGGGACCATCTAATTAGAGACGATGTTGATTATGCCAATCATTGTGACTACATTCACTATAATCCTGTACGGCATCAACTCTGTGAATCACCACAACAATGGGCTTTTTCGAGTGTTCATCGTTTTATCCAGCAGAACATTTACTCGTTAGATTGGGGTAGCAATGGTGAGGTTGAACTTGTGTCTGATATTTGGGATGTTTGAAATGATGGTGCGTTGCGCTTCGCGACAACGCACCCTACTGAATTACGCGTGATGAGGGGATGCGATCGCATTAAACTGTTACTACCTCAATTAACAATTCTGGTATTTTGCTGAAATCTCGATGATTGCGAGTTCACAAAATTAATTTACGGGATAGTGCGATGCCTACGGTATTTACTAGCCAACGCACTCAATCATACTTAGTTTTGTCAGTTTGTTGAACTGCGATCGCTTCTATAGTTCTGTTTCAATACCTTGTTGTGCTGCTGATTCTAAAACTTTTTGGTGCTGTTCTTTGTACTGAATAAGATGGGGATATTGCTTTTGAAGTTCAATGTAGTAATTTACCAATTTATCGGGGTTATGTTCATTTTCCTGAGATATGATGTGCCGAATTTTACGTATTTGGCTGATTGCTTCATCATTCTTCGTCATCTTGCGCCCCTATTAACTCTAATGGCGTAACTAGTGTTGGAACGTATAACCCCAGCATAACGTTCAGCCGTCGGATATGCCCAAATTTATTAGCATTTGCTAAGTGGCGACAATTCCAAGTCAACAAAAAATCACATTTATGATACGAAGCTAGGGCAAGATGTAGTGCATCTCCAAGTGGATCTTTGGGCATCAGTTGTTGCTGAATATACACTTCAACAATTTCAGCGATCGCAGATTCAATTGGGATAAATAACAAGCCACTAATCAATTCTATTGCCTCGTTCTTTTGAGGAAAGTTACCTCGATTCAATTCATCCAGCACCGCGAGACTGGTTACAAGCACATAGTTATCACTTGCATGACTCCACCATTGGCGCGTCCACTCCCGCCGCGCCACCATATCAGGTTCCGTACGTACCTCGTAATAAAAACTGGGAATGGAGGTTTCAATGTAAACTTTTGGTTTCATTGCGGTAAGAGTCACATAAATGAAAGGCTTAACCATCTTTGTTAATGCCTGATACTCTCATATTACCGTTATTAATTAACCACCGAACTCAATCATGCTCGGTTTTGTGCAACCAGTTTAACGGCGTAGGCGTAGCCCGTCGTAGACATCGCATTTACTCAACAAACATCTGGCAATCGCACGATCAAGGGATGCAATGATATTAAACCGTCCAATCTTTAATTAACCATTCGGGTACTTTGCTGAAATCTCGATGATTGCGAGTTCACAAAATTAATTTACGGGGTAGAGCGATGCCTACGGTATTTGCTGGCCAACGCACTTAATCATACTTAGTTTTGTCAGTTTGTTGAACTGCGATCGCTTCTATAGTTCTGTTTCAATACCTTGTTGTGCTGCGGATTCTAAAACTTTTTTCTACTGTTCTTTGTACTGAATAAGGTGGGGATATTGCTTCTGAAGTTCAATGTAGTAATTTACCAATTTATCAGGATTGTGTTCATTTTCCTGAGATATAAATAAAGTCTTAATAGTACTGTTTCAGCAATGATTTTTGAGCTTCAGTCTGGGAAAGCTAGACCAGTCATGGGGTCACGAATATACAATCCTAGTGTGAGACTACGTATTGCTTCATCCCAAACAGGTATTAGTTGTTCTGCTTGATCTGCCCAATAATCGAATGTAATCAAGCACTGAACATTCGACCCTAAACCAATGCAAATCCGCGAAAAAGCTTCGCGTGGTTCTTCTTGGGTGTCAATAAACTTAATCTCTGTCCAGACAATTCTGGCGGTTTGGCGCTTGACGGTAATAATTTCTCCCTTTTCAATGGGGTTGCGACTGTCGTCTTCTACTACTTTCCTTAAGGTAGATTTGAGCGGAAACTCGCTCCAATCACGGGGGGGCAGTTGATTAAAAGATACTTCCAGACAGCAATCATCGTTGGGCGGTTTTTTATCGAGGAACTTGAAAGATTTTTCTTGTGGCTCAAAAACCCAATCTTGGGGGACATTGAAGCGAACAGCCCCGCGATTGGCGACAAATATTTTGTAGCCTGATGGAGATTCCCAACGATGGTCAGGTTTTAGTTCAAGCGTTTCTTTAATCCACTGGAGATTGCTTTTTTTACGCTTTGCCATAATGTTTTTATTATCTCTGGTGAAGAGTAAATCGCCGAACAGCCCGTCCTAACTGCGACTGCTGTCTAGACGCTTTGCAGCTTACCGCAGGCATCTGTTAGCGACGCAGGACGGTCACTTTTTAAGACAGATCGTCGTCCTTTTTGTTAATGTTATCAAATTGCTATAGCAATCTGCTTTGATTTGGAAAATTTATTTGCTTGGTGCGCGAAGCGCGATAGGCAGGTAAGTAGCTGGGCGAACGCAATGACGAACTATCTTATATTTATTTAGATCCATCTACTTAATAGGCAACAGGAAACCAGGCTTTTTTAGTTGTACCTAGCTTTGCAAAAATCAAATATGAGTTTTATAGCAATTTGAATAACTATTATATTAAAGAAAGAAATCAATAAGATTTTAGGGATTTTATATTCAGGAATCCAAGGGAAAACTCAGCATTGTGATTAAAGTTTCAGCTTTCAACATTAAAATCTTAGCAGCAGTATTCATGGTTATGGATCATGTGTGCTATTTGCTAATACCAGAGTTACTACTTTTGCACCTTGTTGGCCGATTGAGCTTTCCCCTTTTTGCATGGTTACTGGCTGAAGGCGAAAAACACACCCAAAATATATACCGCTATGGAAGTAGATTATTAATTACAGCAATTATATCTCAGCCAATCTACACTGTTGTTTTCAAAAGCTTCTCACTTAATATTCTTTTGACGCTTTTGCTTGGGCTTGGGATGTTGCGCTTAGTAAATCGTTGCTCCCAATTATGGCAGAAATTAACAATTACTGGATTGTGTGCAGTCGTCGCTGAAACCTTTGATTTTGAGTATGGAGCATATGGGATTGGAGTAATTCTATTGATGTCTCTAACAGACAAACTGAAGCCGAAAGTATGGTTGCTATACTGGTGTATCTTTCACTTGATTTTAGTAGTTATATCTAGGAGTTATTTAATTCAAAGTTGTGCAGTTTTTTCAGGATTAATTGTTTTTCAATTCAATGGTAAACAAGGTTCACGAGCTAGATGGTTTTATCTGTTCTACCCGGCTCATTTAATAATTTTAGGTATAATCAATTATTTAATACACTCCAGGTAGAATTGAGAATTGGATAAGCGATCGCCTAAATTAAATCATCCTTATGCTGCATCAGTACAGCCAGCTTTGATATTCTTGATTTACATCTTTCATGTCGTTGTAAAGCCACACCATGCGATCGATGAACCAAAGTTTACTTAGTCTCACTAGGGTATAACCCAACAGAGTAATCCAGCTGTTGAGTTCGATTAAGCCCCGTCAGGAGTAAAATTCTACCAAAAGCAGAGATACCATAAAGTAATCTATGCTTAATTTGATAAATAGTTTGACCAGTTTGATAGGCTAAGTCATTACAGCGTAAAAATCTAAATAAAGTCGAATTTAGTTAGCAAAATGGCATTTAACTTACTCAAAATAAGCTTTTAATTTCTCATTTTGGTGTTTTCCCCAAGTAAAAGAAGCTTTTACTTTCTCAAACCCCAGTTTGCTTACTCATTTTGGTGTTTTCCGCAAGTAAAAGAAGCTCTTACTTTCTCAAACCCCAGTTTGCTTACTCATTTTGGTGTTTTCCGCAAGCAAAACAAGCTTTTACTTTCTCAAACCCCAGTTTGCTTTGTTTTTTCAGTAGTTCGCGCATTGATGAGAAATATCGCGCTTGTAGCAAAAGCGATTGCAGATTTGGCGAATTTCTCTCAGGCTGATTCATACTGAAATTTTTTAAGGTAAATAATATTAACCGTATTGAATTACAAGGTGTAGATTATGGCTCGTAGAAAAAGAACTTCTCTAATCTTAGAAAAAGCAGTGCGTCGTGCTGTTGGCATAGACTCAATTGCTCCAAATTTAGATTTAGGCAATGGACTCACTTCGCCTGCCTTCTCAAGCCTGATTGAGAAGATGCGAACTAGAGAAAATGCATACAACAGTGCGCTTTCCAGCTTGGATAAGTTGTACCGCGAAATGCTGGAAACAGAAAATCAGTTGGGAGATATGACAGAACATATGCTCATGGCAGTTGCTACTCGATATGGCAAAAGCAGTGTAGAGTATGGTATGGCGGGAGGAGTTCCTAAGAACCAGCGTCGTAAGGGATTGCGAGGCGAGTCGCCAACTTCCAGTGCTGAGCAACCTCAGTTTGTTGCCAGTGTTGAGGGTAAGAATGGAAAAAAAGCAGCAGCAACAAGTTAGGATGTGTGCTGTTACTCAAAATTTTGTCAAGCCCAAAGAACTGAGGGCGATCGCTCTCAGTTCTTTGGATAATATTATTACGCTTTGCGATAACGCACCCTACAGAACAAATAGAATTTAGTTAAGGGAAAATCAGCAGTAAAAAAAACCGGGTTTTTGAAACGTTTTAATGAAGTGCGATCGCGTTCCTAACCCTTACACTAAATCTACTGAACCTGTATATCCTTTGAGGATTCCCAAAGAACCGCCACATGTATTAATTAGCGTGTCATTTCCAATGCGGCTGAAGCTGGCGTTTAAGCCACTGACATTTAAGCGATCGCTGCAACCAAAGTCATAGATGGTAGCAAAGCCACTGCTTCCCAGAATCACTGTATCTGTTCCTTCACCCAAATAGACTTTATCATTTCCCCCGCCTGTTACCTCCACAGATGAACCAAACAGGTTTGTATCCTTACTTAAAGGCTCAGGTAGACAAACTGTATTTCCCCTGAGATTTATGACATTATTGCCATTTCCCATACGGATAATATCATCACCTGAACCGGCAAAAATTAAATTATTACCTGAACCAGACTGAATAATGCTGTTAGTATCATTTGTAATAATTGTATCGTTGCCATCACCTGCATAAATTTTGGTAGAACTTAAGCCGGGGATTCCAACAGCCAGAATAAAATCCTCACCGCCGTCTGTTCTAATTGTAGTTTCACCATAGGCAAGAACAGCAATTTGATTGTCACCATCTCCAGCTATGATGCTTTGGTTATACGATGGTGAACCACTGTCAAAGATATAAGTCAATGATGAAATTTCACTGGTGATAACATCATTTCCTGAGCCTGTTCTAATTTTGGCATCTCCGGCTCCTAAAAAAATTAAGTTGTTGCCTTTTCCGGCATCAACAGTTCGGTCAGCAAATCCACTTAAATAGAAAATATCGTCCCCTGATCCTGCTGAGGCAACTAATTTTGGAATTGCGCCCAAGCCAATAATATTATCATCAGTATCGAACAGATAGTTTCCACCATAATCATCTAAAAAGTTGTTTCCACTGCCCAGACGAATTACGTGATTGCCTGCTCCTAAACTGACGTAATCATCTCCGGCTCCCGTATAAACAATTGCTTCAAATTCATTGGGATTGCAAGGCAATGAGCTAGTTTGTAAAACTTCACCATTAAAAATACTAGTATCAAAATTAAAGATGGAATCTACCTTTCTTCCTAATAAGACAACATCATTGCCACCTTGTGTCTTTATAATATTGTTGTTACCTTCTACAACCAACCAGTCTGGATTAGCAGTACCGCGTACTCTTTGATTACTCTCTTGAATGACTTGTTGAGTGTAGGTAATGCCGCGAAAAACTTGGGTTGTCATAAAAATTTCCTTTATAGCTCAATACAGTTGAGTGAAGCGCAAAAGTTATCTAGATGAGCTATTCTTCTGAAAAAATCAATATAATCCGGTGAATTTCCTAGAATTTTTCCTAACCATGAACTACACACACTTTAAGAATCTCGTAATAGCTGATTAAACTCAATCTTCCCAGTAAAATATTGCATCAAATACACATTCACTTTCAAAAATAGTTGGAATTTTTGCTTTAAATGGCAGTGGTTCGCGCAACTCTTCTAAACTCGGTAATAAAAATCCAAAATTTTCCAGTGTTGTAATAATTTCATCCAGTTCATTTGACCAGTTACCATTAGGAAGCTGCCTAATACGCCGATTTTCTAAAAAACCTCGCGAAATAATTGGTAGCTGTTGATGCTTAGTTCTTTGTTCTACACCATAGGTAGCAATTGGCGCTAGTCTTGACAAATAAACTACTATACCGTCAATACAATCTATATGGCCTCGACGAACAGTAGATTGACGATTGCTTTTAGCGCAAAAAACATGGACATAGGAAGCATAACCACTACCGTAACTATCGAATTGTGCTTCCACGTCTAGCAAAGGCGAACGGCGAAGTGTGGCAACAACAGCCTTTAGATGATTCTCAATGTCTTCTGGCAAACCACCAAAATATGGAAATGTATCACCAACAGGATTTCCATCAATAATTGATTGTAATTGCTTAACAGTGAGAATCATTCAGCGCTGGTTCTAAGTTTATGGTCTAATCTGTTCTTGAATATTTTAAGTGTAGACACGCATCGCATTTTGTCTTCTGTACAAAATGTGAATTGATGCTTCTGAATCATCCAACAGCAAACTCTATATACTGTCGTACATAAAGTGCATCATAGGCGATCGCAATATCTTGCTTAGAGGTTGTTTGAAAAGTATTTTTGGTAACATTTAAACCTCAAAAACCTAACCCCCCTACCCCCCTTCCCTACAAGGGAATGGGGGTTTCAAAGCCTCTCTCCTTGCAGGAGAGAGGAATGGAAGTGAGGTTTTTGGTATACATTTTGACTTTTCAAACATCCTCTAAGGCACTCCCTCACTCACACAGTTGATCGGCCATGTCTAAGACGGGGTACGCCTATACATATTCTCTGTCCCGTCATGCTGCACCCAAATTTTCCCATCCTTAACATCTAAACAAACGTGAGTATCTGGGCATCTTGGGAACTATATAGTAAATCAAATTAACATTAACTAGCAGTTTCCAGCAATGAAGACTCACTATTCTAACAAAGTAAAAGCGTTACCATTACAAATTGTTCTTGTTATTCCCTTTGTTATCCAAATTTTTGCAGCTGTCAGTTTAGTGGGTTATTTGTCCTTTAAAAATGGACAAAGGGCAGTTAATGACTTGGCAGAACAGTTAATAGATCGTACCAGTGACGTAGTAGATGAACACCTCAAGTCTTATCTTTCCATTCCGCAAACCCTGAATCAGATCAACGCAGATGCCATCCGCAGAGGAATATTAGATGTGCAGAATCGCCAAACCGTTGGCAAATATTTCTGGGATCAGATGCAAGCCTCTAACCTGACTTATATTGGCATTGGACTAACGACGGGTGAAGGAGTTGGTGCTGCTCGTTATGATGGGAAAACCATCACCATTGATGATTGGACAGCTAAGCCTCCTAACAATGTCTACACTTATGCTACTGACGATCGAGGCAATCGAACTCAGGTAAATACTCGGTGGGATTGGTTAAATTTTAGCGAATCTTGGTATATCGAACCTATAGAAGCTGGTAAACCCATTTGGACAAAGATTCTGGTTAACAACTTTCCCACCGGTCCCTACATCGCCGCCTCTACCAGTCGTCCAATCTATGATGCCAAAAATCGCTTGTTAGGAATGATTGCCTGCGATATCCATCTATTGAAACTCAGCAATTTCTTACACAGTTTGGATATTAGTAAGTCTGGGCGGGTGTTCCTTTTAGAACGCGATGGCGCATTAATCGCCACTTCCGGCACAGAAAAGCCGTTTAGGTTGGTTAATCAAAAGGCTGAGAGATTGCAAGCGATCGACAGTTCTGACCCAGTAATACAGAAGGTTGCCAAATATCTGCAAGCTGTTAAAGGGTTCAAGTCCATAACCGAAGACACAGATTTAGAGCTGGAAATAGAAGGAAAACGGCATTTTATCGATGTTGCACCTTGGCGTGACGAGTATGGTTTGGATTGGTTGTTAGTGGTGAGTGTGCCAGAAAACGCATTTATGGCGCAAATTAACGCCAACACACAGACAACGATCGCCCTTTGTTTAGGTGCATTAATTGTTGCCTCGGTGATGGGCGTGTTTACCTCCCATTGGATTGTAAGCCCAATTCTACGCCTGAATGGCGCAAGTAAAGCAATGGCATCCGGCAATTTAGATCAGACAGTAGAAACTAGCGGCATTCAAGAACTTAATACTCTGTCTAATTCTTTTAACTATATGGCAGGACAATTGCACGAATTGTTTACTGCTTTAGAGAAAAGCAAGGAAGAACTAGAAGACCGGGTAGAAGAACGTACCACTGAACTCAAAAATACATTAGAGGAATTGCAGCGCACTCAATCTCAAGTTGTTCAAAGTGAAAAAATGTCTAGTTTGGGACAATTAGTTGCTGGGGTAGCACACGAAATTAATAATCCAGTCAACTTTATTCATGGCAACCTCGCCCATGTCCAGGAATATACTCAAGATTTATTAGCATTTGTGCAATTGTATCAGCAGCGCGATTCTAACCCTGCTCCAGAAATTCAAATTGCTGCCGAAGATATGGATTTAGAGTTTTTGCAACAAGACTTACCAAAATTGTTGTCTTCCATGAAAGTTGGCACCGATCGCATTCGCCAAATTGTACTGTCGCTGCGGAATTTCTCCCGCATCGATGAAGCGGAATTTAAAAGTGTCGATATTCATCAAGGCATCGATAGTACTTTGATGATTTTGCAACACCGCCTCAAAGCTAAACCAGAACAACCTGAAATTCAAGTAATCAAAGACTACGGCAATGTACCTTTAGTAGAATGCTATGCCGGACAACTCAATCAGGTGTTTATGAATATTTTAGTGAATGCCATTGATGCGTTAGAAGAAAGTCATGCCAAGCTTAACTTTCAGCAAATTGAGGACAATCCCGGTAGAATTATAATTCGCACATCCGTCGTGAATACAACTTGGGTAGAAGTGGCGATCGCTGATAACGGAGTTGGTATTTCTCAAGAATTTCAGCAACGAATATTCGATCCCTTTTTCACCACCAAACCCATTGGCAAAGGAACAGGAATGGGCATGTCCATCAGCTACCAAATTGTCACAGAAAAACATGGTGGCAAACTAGAATGCTTCTCAACTATTGGAAAAGGAACCGAGTTTATTATTCAGATTCCTCTGCGAAAAGTTAATGGAGTGGTTTAACTATGTGTAATCAAGGTTTCCAGCTTCTGATAACGTACATTTAGCATACCAAGTACCAAAGAGCCAAATATTTCTCTATTTATTAAACCCACAACATTCGATTGCTAGCAATGTGGTAAATCAAAAGCCAGATGCTTGTACAATTAGAAACTGCCCTAGAGCTAGTCCAGAGCAGTGCTTGAAAAAAGGAGTTTTACATAGTTAGGAGACGAATAATATGTTGTCCCCTGGTTTAGAAATAATAAATTTGCTATAGGACTAGTATTTGATTTCTGAAAAAATCTAAGTATGTGTAGGGTGTGTTACGGCTTCCGTAACGCACCACCCGAAGGTTTTGGTGCGTTAGCCTACGGCATAACACACCCTACGTATATTTCAAAAATCAAATATGATTCATATATGTAATACTATTCACCTCAAGTTTGATGTTTTATGCAAAAAACTAAAAAATTCCGTTTTCTTCAATATAAGGTATAATTTAAAACTTAATTCTTATCGTAACCCCAAGTAAGCTACATTTTAGGAACCATTGGTTACCAATTGTAAAGTTCTTTTGCTGGTAATATAATATACGAAGTTTGGGCGTTAACAGATTATACAGTTGAACAGATAGTTAAAACTAGTAGTCCTATTTGTTAAAAAACCTATGCAGATAAATCAGGTAATTGAAACCTACGATCGCGGTGCAGTCGATTATGACGCAATTATGAAGCGTTACTGGCACATCGATCGCGAACCGCTAATTGCTTCCTTGCAGCTTCAGCCAGGACAAACTGTACTGGATGCTGCGGTAGGAACGGGTCTTAATCTTTGTGCCTATCCTCAAGGGGTGCATGTGGTTGGTATCGATCTTTCTCATAAGATGCTGGATGAAGCACGTAAAAAAACTGTATCCGCAGATATCACCTTCAAGCTATCCGATCTCTGCAATCTGGATTTTCCTGATAATACTTTTGATGCCGTAGCATCGGGATTTACGCTATGTGTCGTTGACGATCCAGTCCGTGCTATGGAGGAGATTTTACGAGTTACTAAGCCTGGGGCCTTGATTGCCATTCTTGATTATTGCAAATCGCAAGATCCAGAGATTGAGAAATGGCAAGAGTTAATATCTGATGGAGCTTCACAGCTAGGCTTCCCCACTGGGAAAATCAAGTGGAATGCATTGATGGATTATGACGAATTGATTTACAACAGTAAGCTGACTATTGAAGTGCTGGTAGACAATCGCATAGAAAGCCCCAACCCGTTTTCATGTGGTTGTCAATTACTGCTGAAAAATTCAAAAGTTTAAAAACTTAAACTGTAGGGTGCGTTATAGCAACGCTTCACGCACCAACATATCTGGTGCGTTACTTTATCAATAGACTGTCAACAATCCAAGAAAAATAAGTACAATAAGCATCGTATCAAGCAAAACTAAGCTAACTATAAACCAGACATTGATTGTATAACCTAAGAGGATGTTTGAAAAGTCATGATTGATGTATCAAATATTTTTTACCCCTCCCTAACCCTCCCCTTGTCAAGGGGAGGGAACTAGATTTCCGGTCTCCCCCCTTGGAAAGGGGGGATTAAGGGGGGTAATTAAAATCACAGCTAACCACTTTTCAAACAACCTCTAATGACTTAAAGTATAAGACAATCGTTCTATTAATAATTCCTACAATTATTGATGTATTAAATAAACAAGCACCAGCTATTCCAAACGCGTAGGAAAAACCATCTCCTCGCCGATTGATTGGCGTTGTTATATGGTTATAATACAGCAAAATAGCTAAGGTCTAAGGTTCCAAAAAAAATAGTATAAGCTATTAGCCACTTCCTGTTAGGCATAATCTGAGCAATAACAAAAGGAATAGTTAGCAACAAAATAAAAAATCCGATAATATCAATCATGAATAAATTTCCTTATTTTTTAGATGATTTGGAAATATCCATTAGTCACATAAAGTTTAGTAAAAGCAAATAGGGAGCGGGAAACAGAGACAGTCTAGAGTGCGATGTATCGCCTTCCTAACGCGCACAAATAAAAGCCTGTTGCCTATTCCCTATTGCCTGCTTTACAGGTTGTTTTTAAACAGTTCTAGAACATGTTGCCAAGCATCAGGAGCAGCTTCAGGATTGTAACTTGGGTGTTGTTCCATAAATGGATGCTTATCTTTGAAAAATCCAGCAAAGAATCCATGTCCGGCATCGTATCGAAATACGCGATGATTGATTTGATTTTTCTTTAATTCTGCTTCAATTTGCTCAGTTTCCTCCTGAGAAACTAATGTATCCCTTGTGCCAAAAAATGCATAAATCGTACCTTGAATTTGTGAAGTGCGATTAATAGTTGGAGTGTCTTCACCATAACTAGAAGTGGTAATTCCAGCACCATAAAAAGCAGCCGTGGCTTTGATATCGGGGAAAGTTGCAGCGATGTAAGCAACATGACCGCCAAAACAAAAACCAATGACACCAATGGCATCTTTTTTGACATTGGGTAAAGTTTTTAAGTAGGCGATCGCTGCTTGAATATCGCTTAAGATATCTTGATACTTTACTTGTTGATAGTATTCCAACCCCAGACGATAAGCTTCTGGACTAAACCCAACATCTTCAGGGCTAAAATCAGCCTCAAAACCGGGAGCAATACGTTGATACATTGCGGGGGCTATTGCTACATAACCTTGTTTAGCAATTAGTTCTGCGATATCTCGAATGTTACTGTTGATGCCAAATATTTCTGGAAAAACGATAACGGCGGCAAAGGTTCCCTGATGTGCTGGTTGAGCTAAGTAGGCATCGATTTCTAAGTCATTGTTAGGTATTTTGACTTTTGTAGTGTTAATTTCGATGTTTGTTATTTCTACCATCTTTTTTCCGGCCAGTTGATACCAACTTGTCTATTTTGACTGCTTTTTGACACGGATAGAAAATATTTATGCCAAGCTATTTTGTTGCGTCTTGGCAGCTAGTATTACTCAAAATTGAATTTCTAACTTTTGGGCAGACAGTATCTCAAACTTCTGGATGATACTAAGGGTTTTTGATTTATGCGACCTTACAGAGGTAAGCATAAAGACTCAATATTAAGAAGCACAAAAAAAACTATGCCAGATCAATCATTTAGAACAAACATACCAGAAGTCGATCCAACTGAGATTGAAGATACTCGAACTGCGATCGCTGATGAACATCGCTCGTTCTTAGAAAAAGTCATGGTCAAAGCCGGATTTGCAGATATATATGACGCCAGAGACTTTACTGAAGTTGTGTTTCGGGTGATGCGTGACTTGATGACGACAGAAGCAAGCGATCGCGTCGAGGGAGAACTGCATAAAGAAGCTGTGCCTACAGATGAGAAAGCACTCCAGTTTGAAATCGCCGATTTGTGGAAAGATACCAATCCAATTGTCGGATTTTTGAGCCGGGTTCGTCCACCTTGGCAAGGCCCAGGCATCTTTAAAATCGATTCCGATCGCTTCCTATTCCGAGTTGCTAATGAAAGCGGAATGCCGCGTTCAGTCGAGCGAGAACAGGCTGTTAAAGCTGTGTTTTCTGCCACGAAAGACGAACTTTCTCAAGAGCGGATTCAGGAAATTGCTAGCTGGCTCCCTGACTATGTACGTCAGCTTTGGGAGCAAGCTTAATTATAAGCCTGAAAAATTCAAGTCTGTTTGTGGATGATAATCCACAAACAGACTTTTTATATACAGCATATTTTAGGTAAATAGAGATGTCAGTATCATTTTTATGACCATGACTGCAATTCTTACTGCTTTGTTCCAGTATTTATGATGAATTAAAAAATTTAAATTATACAATTAACATCCGGAAGACAAAGGTGAAGATAGGAAAAATAGTGAAGATATGATTGTAACTTTCTTGTCTTGAGTTAATATAAAAGGCTTTCACAATGGTTACTACTCCTGTATACTATTTGCAAATTCTGGGCAATCCGAATATTGAAATTTCTCAAGATCAGGTGCGATCGCTTTTAGGAGAAATAGAAGTACAACTGCATCGTAGCGGAGTTTATCGACGTGCTTTAGCAATTGTGCAGAAGTTAATAGGCGAACAAACACATCAGGCTCAAGATTTATTAAAAGCCGTAGGTAGAGAAGCGATCGGTTTAGCATTTCAACAATTTGCCCAACAATATCAAAAAGTTGAAAAAGTTGAAACAGCTACAGATACAAACCAAGCCACAGAAATAGTCGATTCTTCACCAGAAATACACCAGGAAAATTGCACCCTCCAGAAGCAATCCTCTAAAAATACAGCAGAAAATTCGCTGTGGAAAAAACCACTACAATTACTGAATCATCAGAAAATTTCTCAAGCAGAACAAGCCGACCAAGCAGCCCAACAACGCATAGATAGCCTACGTCAAATCGGGCAACAACTCCAAAAAACCCGTCAGTCCAAAGGGCTTTCTTTGTACCACATCCATTTTTACACTCATATCCGCATGGAGCTGATAGAAGCATTAGAAAACGGTAACTGGCAAGAATTACCAGATGACATTTTTGTACGTGGATTTATCCGGCGTTATGGAGATTTTTTAGGACTTAATGGTGTTACTTTAGCTGCTTGTTTGCCAGTACAAGCAGCTATACCAGTAGCTCAATCCTTGTCGTATCAATCTAAAAAAGGAATGGGATTGGAAATTCGTCCGCCGCATTTATATGTAGGTTATACAGCTCTTCTTGCTGGTGCAATGGGAGGATTAGCTTTCATGTCCCAGCAACAAGCAAATACCAATATATCAATAGAGCAAGATAACTCTTCTTCTGTTTCACAATCATTAAAACAAGAATCCCCTACTGTTAAACCAGGGATTAAATCTACTAACACTGGTGTGGTTGTCGGATCTGATATTTCCCCACCAGAAGGATTATATTAACGAACTGCACCACAATTCAATTACATCTTACTAAAGCAGATTGCAAGTTGGTGAGGCAGAGATCGCCGTATGGTAGCACAGCTGTGCTACCCGCAAACAAAAGTATAAAAGGAATGCGATCGCCTGCTGATAAAATGAAGGTGCGTTGCGCTTTGCGACAACACACCCTATATTTGAGATGCGATGGTACTAAAACCCTACCCCTTGAAGAGGAAAAGCAACTGTACTACTTTCTCTGCGCCAAGTTGTTCCATTAGTCCAAGCTACATCATTCTCTGATCTTCTGCCCACATAGGTTTTATCTTTTCCGAACGTGACTTGAATTCGGTCGTTAGCAATACAGCTACCTCTCAAAGGAGTAGGATTGGGGTTATATACAACCAATTCATTGTTTCCGATGTAAGCTATCACACCTTTTGGCGCACCACCACCACGGTATATTCCTGTAAACCAATTACATGAAGCAGGTGACTGCGCTTCGACGGTTGAAGACATGAGCACACCAGAGTGGAAAACTGTAGCAAATGTTAAACCGGATAAAACAAACAATTTCTTCATGAACAATCCTCAAAAATAAAAATCAAGACAAATTGGAAAATAAATTACTTAGGCTATCGATAGAACGTAAAATTACAGATATTATGTAATTTCTTTAACGCCCTCAAATTTACGATACTAGTAATAACGTAGTTTTCTCATACTACAAACATCGCTTCAAGCTGAAAAGCGGAAAATAGCGGATTAAATAAAAATTACTAAAAAGACGGAGAATAACGGAAAAATACGGATAAAGTCTGCTAAAATTACAAAAATTATATTTTATTTATAAATATGCAATATGCAACTTCACGAACTATTAGAATTTGTGGATGAAGCTGTTTATCTCAAGACAGGTAAGCATCTCAATGACTTGCAGCGTGGAGTTATTGAAGGAACACTAAAGTATCAAACATATTCTGATATTGCAGATAATTGTGGTTGTAGCCCTGGTCATGCCAAGGATATAGGATATGAACTTTTGCAAATGTTATCTGATATTTTTGATGAACCAGTTGATAAAGGTAATCTGAAATCAGTTTTAGAACGTCAACGCAATATCAATATTTCTCTGGGTAAAAATACAATTAATGGTAATATAATTGGCTGTATAAACGTTAATTCCAAACAACCTAAAATTAAAGCAAACAAAAATAATTCTGATACTTCTAACTCACAGCAACGTAGTGAAAATAAAACTAAGATTGATAAATTACGGCAGTTTGGTTTAAATGATGAGCAAATCGCACAAGCATTAGAGTTGCCCTTGGAGGTTGTTAAACAGGTAGAGCTCGAAAAGTAGTTAAGCTAATCATTTACTTTATTGTTAGCAGGTAGGGTGTGTTGTCGCGTAGCGCAACGCACCATGCCATTTAACGGCGTTCCTCAATGATAGTTTCAGAAACAGACTTTCCCTCAACCTGAATTAGTCTTCGTTCAGCTATGGTTCGTAAGCAAAATGCTTAATCTGCTTTACTAAACCAGAATCGATTAAAGCTTGGTGAAATGCTGCTTGCTTGAGATTTTCCTCTTTAACAGCAAGATACTTTTGAATTGTCTGGCTAAGTTGTTGAAGCTCTGTTGTTTCCAGTGTCTCAAGTTGTTTAAGTATTTGCTTCAAAGTTTCTGTTACCATACATTTTTTATGTAGATTTATTTCCAAAATAGCTATTCCCAGTCTTCATACTTCAAGCCTTCAATACGGCTAAATTCACGGGTATTGTGAGTGACGAGGGTGAGGTCATTTGCTAAAGCAATCGCAGCAATTAACAAATCATTTGCTCCAATTGGAGTTCCCAAAGCATTAAGACGAGCGCGAATCTTTCCAGCTATTTTTGCAGCTTGGCGATCCAGGGGTAAATCAACAAACTCAGCAAATAAATTTTCTAGATGAATCAGGTTTATATCAACGTTTGCACTTTTATAAGCTCCGTAATACAGTTCGCTATAAACAATGGTACAGATATAAATTTCTCTAGAAGGAATTGATAGAATTTTTTGTGTAACAGATGAATTTGGTGAATTCAGAATTTGAATACATGCATTTATATCTAGAAGGTAAGCCATTGAATTTCCTCCCGTTCCTCAAAGGGAAGTTGTTCTGGACGTTCAAGCGGCTCACCTTCCCAGCTACCTATTACTTCATCAATAAATCTATGAGAGTATCCAAGTTCTTGGGGCGTTTGAATAGAAGACTGTGAGGATTTTTTTGTCACAGCTTGAAAGACAATTACTACATCTAATTCTTGGTTGGTAATTTCAGGTGGAAGCTGTACTTGCAAAATTCCATCATCACCAATAAATGTTCTAATCCTAATACTTTCCATTTCTTAAAAATTTAACTCCGTTTATAAACTAACTCCATCTTCAACTTATCAATCTCCAACTTCAACTTTTCATTCTCTATTCTCAGTTTAGCATTCTCCTCCCTAATCAACTCAACTTCATTCCTCTTACTCAACGCCTGATTCATCGCCAACTTTCGCATATCTAGCGAGAACCAACGCTGATAAGTTTGCGTGTGAACTTGTACGCTATGCCCCAAATTATCTGCCGCTGCTTTAATTGGAATCCCCAAAATATGCGCTCGAATTGCCCAAGCGTGACGTAAATCATAAGGCTTAAAATCTAAGCCGATTTTACGAAACCACCAACTAACTCGCTGTGTTAAAGCCGTGATTTCTGCATGATTGGTATTATCTTTTTTACTAATTGCTGTTGCCAACATTTCTAAATATTTGGGATTTCTTAAATCAAATTCATCAATCCATTGTTTATATAAAGGTAAAGCTTCTCTCTCCCCAGTTTTACAATCTTTATGAACTTTCCATGTCAAATCTACATTTTCTTGACTTAACCACCAACCGATATCAGGATTAGTAAAAAGCTCTCGCGGTCGTAAACCAAAAACTGCTAACATTCCATAAGCCCAGCGCCAAAGTTGCCAGCTATCTTGAACATTTTGGTTAACTTGGTTGCCTCTGATATTTAAATATTCTTCAAACTTGCTAATTCCCTCAGCTATTTCTGCATCAGTCGGTATATTGCGGGAATTTTTCTCTGGCATTTTGGAATATTTAGACAAATCGATTTCGATTTTGAACGTCTGGCAAAATACAGCGATCGCTCTGGCTGCATTATACTTAGCCCATTCCTTATCTATTTTTTCAATTGCACTTATCAAATTATCCGAAGTCGCTAAATCTGTAGGATTAGTGAATCGCTTAGTTCGCGAAAAATAATAAAAAAATGTATGTTCGCTTTTTGTCGTGCGTTTGTGAGTTTTAAAATATTCATCTTCAAATTTTTCGAGTAATTCCCCAATTGTTTGAAAATCTTTTTTAATTGCCTCATTGCCTAAATATTTATCATTCCATTCAAAGGTTTTACGAGCAATTAACTTTCCTAATTCATACGCCTCTTCCTCAGCCGTTTTTAATCCATCCAAGTTAGCGGGAATATTTAAGCTGAGATTGTATTGCTTTCTGCCAGTACTGTTTTTATCCTTGTCTCCAGGTTTAATCGGTAACGTAGCGCGTAATTGCAGACTTCCATTCGATTCTCTAATTGTGACTTTTGTCTTTGCAGACTTCAAACGCAGATTTACTTTCTCTAATTCAAGTAGTACTTTTGATTTCATGTGTTCTCTTTGCTGCTGTGCTTGCAGACTTGAGCCAAAAAAACTGCCATCGGTAGATGAAACTGGCTCCAAGTCTGCAAAGGCTTGCTGATACTTGTCTTTACCCTGGTTATGCATCGCTGTGGTTTTAGCCTATATTTAGCCTAAAAATAAATGTGTTCTCAGCGAACAATGTTTAATTCTGACATTGCTTACTGCAAACATTAGGCTGTTTAAAAAAATTAAACCACAAAAAGGATTACTCCGGTCCTTATCACGGTTATGATGGCTTTGCTATCTTCGCTCGCGATATGGATTTGGCACTCAACAGCCCAACCTGGGGATTAATTGGCGCTCCCTGGAGCAAAAAAGCTGAAGCTAAAGCCACAGCTAAAGCAACTGCCTAAAAAAAATGAGAGAGACATAAGTACCTGGGGCTAATACCCCAGGAGGGAGTTGGGAATACAAAATTCAAAATTCAAAATTCAAAATGATGTGTTTTGCTTTTTGCATTTTGAGTTTTGAGTCATATTTCCACTCCCTCCCTCCTCTATCATGTCTGGTTGAAGATTTATTGTTTAGGCTGACACAAAGACGCGGTGACGCGGAGAGTTTTTTGGATAAGTCATTAGACCGACATGATATTACTGCCGATTCCTCGATTAGTAATAAACTCAGCAAGCTTGGAGACCAGAAATGCCTCAGAATCCAGATAAAATTCAAGACCACGTAGAGCTGTTTCACCAGCCGGAATACCAACAGCTATTTGAAAACAAAAAGCAGTTTGAAAACGGTCACGACCCCGAAGAAGTTGCGCGGGTTGCAGAATGGACTAAGGGTTGGGATTACCGCGAAAAGAACTTTGCTCGTGAAGCTCTAACCGTCAACCCTGCTAAAGGTTGCCAACCTTTAGGAGCAATCTTCGCTGCTGTTGGATTTGAAGGCACTCTGCCCTTTGTTCAAGGTTCCCAAGGTTGCGTTGCATACTTCCGTACCCACTTAACCCGTCACTACAAAGAACCATTCTCTGGTGTGTCTTCTTCAATGACTGAAGATGCAGCGGTGTTTGGTGGACTGCAAAACATGATTGACGGCTTGGCGAACTCTTACCAACTCTACAAGCCCAAGATGATTGCTGTCTGCACCACCTGTATGGCAGAAGTAATTGGTGATGACTTACAAGCTTTCATCAACAACGCTAAGAAAGCTGGTTCGGTTCCTCAAGATTTCCCAGTTCCTTACGCTCACACCCCCAGCTTTGTTGGTTCCCACATCACTGGTTACGACAACATGATGAAGGGAATTCTTTCTAACTTGACCGCAGGTCACAAGAAAGAAACCAGCAATGGTAAAATCAACTTCGTTCCAGGTTTTGACACCTACGTTGGCAACAACCGCGAAATCAAGCGGATTGCTTCTCTGTTTGGCTTTGACTACACAATTCTAGCTGACAACAGCGATTACCTGGATTCACCCAACACTGGTGAGTTCGATATGTATCCACGTGCTACAAAGCTGGAAGATGCAGCAGATTCAATTAATGGTAAAGCTACAGTATTCCTGCAATCACACTCCACAGTCAAAACCCGCGAGTACATCGAAAAAGAATGGAACCAACCAACCGTAGTTTCCCGTCCTTGGGGTATTAAAGCTACTGATGAGTTCTTGATGAAACTCAGCGAACTATCTGGTAAGCCCATTCCTGAAGAATTGGAAATCGAACGCGGTCGTGCAGTTGACGCAATGACTGACTCCCATGCATGGATTCATGGAAAGCGCTTCGCTATCTACGGTGAACCCGATTTAGTGTACAGCGTTGTGGGCTTCATGCTGGAAATGGGTGCTGAACCAGTGCATATTTTGGTTCACAACAGCAACGAAGTATTTGAAGCAGAAATGAGAGAACTGCTTGCTTCTAGCCCCTTCGGTCAAAATGCAACCATCTGGGGTGGTAAAGACCTGTGGCACATGCGTTCCTTGTTGTTCACCGAACCCGTAGACTTGTTGATTGGTAACTCCTACGGTAAGTACCTGTGGCGCGATACCAAGATTCCCCTCGTGAGAATCGGCTACCCCATTATGGATCGTCACCACTTGCACCGCTACAGCACCATCGGTTACCAAGGTGTAATCAACTTGCTCAACTGGGTTGTAAATACCTTGTTTGAAGAAATCGATCGCAACACCAATATTCCTTCTAAGACCGATATTTCCTACGATTTGATTCGTTAGGAATTGCACAGAAACGCAAGTTATTAGGGACTGAGGGGTAGGGACTGGGGACTAGGGATTGGGGACTGGGGACTTAATTATTCCCAATCCCCAATACCCAATACTCAGTACCCAATACCCATTCCCGAATTTAGCATTTACCTGAGGCATTAAATCAATGGAAACTATCAATAAAACTCACACCCACACTCATACTCATCCTCATCCTAATTACCATCCACCTAACTATCAAAAACGCGGGATATTTAGCAATATCCTCAATCCTTTACGTCGTGTGGTGGATGGAATTGAGGTTAAAAATAATCGCTTCGCTCATTTAATTTGCCAAACAATTCCTTGCTGTTGTCCTTTTGAACGGCAAATAAAATTATTTGGGCGGTCTTTTGATATTCCACCATTGTGTAAACTCAATCCTTTATATGATGAGTTTGTCGGATTGCGTTTTCGTGCTTTATCTTATCTTGCAGATGTATGTGGAGAAGATGTCACGAAATATATTTGTTAGTCATTAGTCATTGGTCATTAGTCATTGGTTATTATAGCGATTTCCAATTGAGTGAGGTACACAAACTTTTGTTTTTAAACGCAGAGGGGCGCAGAGTCAAGCGCAGAGTTACGCAGCGAAAAGTTTGAGCGGCCGGCTTCCGGCGTAGACCCGAAGGGGCTTGCCTGAGGCATCAAAGCTTTTCAAGACAGAGGTTTGAGCAATAGTCATAGATCCCCAGTTATTAGTTATTCAAAAAACAAATGACCAATGACTAATGACCAATGACTAATGACTAATGACTAATGACCAATGACCAATGACCAATGACCAATGACCAATGACTATTCACAAAGAGAAGAGAGATGAAAAGCACCCAAGGCAAAATTAACGAGTTGCTCAGTGAGTCAGGATGCGAGCATAATCAGCATAAACAATCAGAAAAGAAAAACAAGTCTTGCGCCCAACAGGCACAACCTGGCGCTGCTCAAGGTGGCTGTGCTTTTGATGGGGCGATGATTGCTTTAGTACCGATCGCGGATGCGGCTCATTTAGTCCACGGGCCGATCGCCTGTGCTGGTAATTCCTGGGGCAGTCGTGGTAGTCTCTCTTCTGGGCCGCAACTCTACAAGATGGGCTTTACGACTGACTTAAGTGAAAATGATGTCATTTTCGGTGGCGAGAAGAAGCTCTACAAAGCGATTCTGGAACTTCACGAACGCTACCAGCCAGCAGCAGTATTTGTCTACGCTACTTGCGTAACTGCTCTGATTGGCGATGATATCGATGCAGTTTGCAAAGCCGCAGCTGAGAAAATTGGCACTCCAGTTGTCCCGGTAATTGCTCCAGGATTTATTGGCAGTAAAAATCTCGGCAACCGTTTTGGCGGTGAAGCTTTATTAGATTATGTTGTCGGGACAGCAGAACCGGAATCCACAACGCCTTATGATATTAACTTAATAGGCGAGTACAACATCGCCGGGGAAATGTGGGGAGTCACGCCGCTGTTAGAAAAATTAGGCATCCGCATTTTGTCCAAAATTACGGGCGACGCTCGGTACAATGAAATTCGCTATGCCCATCGCGCCAAGCTGAATGTGATGATCTGTTCGCGGGCGCTGGTGAACATGGCGAGAAAGATGGAGGAGCGTTACGGCATTCCTTATATTGAAGAATCTTTCTACGGCATCGATGACATGAATCGCTGTCTGCGAAATATTGCTGCTAAATTAGGCGACCCCGATTTACAAGCACGCACAGAAAAGCTGATTGCTGAAGAAACTGCGGCTTTAGATTTGGCACTGGCTCCCTATCGCGCTCGACTCAAAGGTAAGCGTGTTGTATTGTATACTGGCGGTGTGAAGAGTTGGTCGATTATCTCGGCTGCGAAAGACTTGGGGATTGAAGTTGTTGCTACTAGTACTCGGAAAAGTACTGAGGAAGATAAAGCCAAAATCAAGAAGTTGCTGGGTAACGATGGCATCATGCTGGAGAAAGGCAACGCCCAGGAATTGTTACAGCTGGTGAGAGATACTCAAGCAGACATGTTGATTGCTGGAGGTCGTAACCAATACACCGCCTTAAAAGCCCGGATTCCTTTCTTGGATATCAACCAAGAACGTCACCATCCTTATGCAGGTTATGTAGGGATGATTGAGATGGCGCGGGAATTGTACGAAGCTCTTTATAGTCCGATTTGGGAGCAAATACGCAAGCCGGCTCCTTGGGACGAGAACGCGGGGAGTGCTTTCACTGCGTCAATGGAAGAGGTAATCTAAATGGCGATCGTTACTGTTTCTAACAAATCACTGACGGTTAATCCTCTCAAGCAAAGCCAAGCTTTAGGCGCGTCTTTAGCTTTTTTGGGATTGAAGGGGACGATGCCTTTATTCCACGGTTCTCAAGGTTGTACTGCTTTCGCAAAAGTTGTGCTGGTGCGCCATTTCCGGGAAGCGATTCCCTTAGCCACCACTGCGATGACGGAAGTCACTACGATTTTGGGTGGCGAAGAAAATGTGGAACAGGCAATTCTGACTTTGGTAGAAAAGGCTAAACCTGAAATTATTGGTTTATGTACTACTGGGTTGACGGAAACTAGAGGAGATGACATCGAAGGTTTTCTCAAGGAAATCCGGAAACGCCACCCAGAATTGCATGATTTGGCGATCGTATTTGCTCCGACTCCCGATTTTAAAGGTGCCCTGCAAGATGGTTTCGCCGTCGCTGTGGAAAGCATAGTCAAGGAAATTCCGCGGGCGGGTGGGATTAAAACCGAACAAGTGACGATTTTGCCGAGTGCTGCTTTTACGCCAGGGGATGTACAGGAAATCAAAGAGATGGTGACGGCTTTTGGCTTGGTGCCCATCTTTGTACCTGACATCGGCGCTTCCCTTGATGGACATTTGGAAGATAATTACAGCGCGGTTACAGTTAGCGGAACTACCTTAAAACAGCTACGAGAAGTTGGTTGTTCTGCTTTCACTTTGGCTTTAGGCGAAAGTATGCGCGGTGCTGCCAAGATTTTGGAAGAGAGATTTGGCACTCCTTACGAGGTGTTTGGCGAACTGACTGGATTAGAACCAGTAGACGAGTTTCTCCAAGCATTGGCGATTTTGAGTGGTAACAGCGTACCGGAAAAATACCGCCGCCAACGTCGTCAGTTGCAAGATGCGATGTTAGACACGCACTTTTATTTTGGTGCTAAGCGAGTTTCTTTAGCACTGGAACCCGATTTGTTGTGGTCAACAGTCCATTTTCTGCAATCAATGGGAGCGCAGATTCATGCTGCGGTGACAACGACGCGATCGCCTTTACTCGAAAGACTCCCAGTGAAAAGCATTACCATCGGCGATTTAGAAGACTTTGACGGTTTAGCAGCAGGTTCAGATTTGCTGATTGGTAACTCAAATGTCGGTGCGATCGCCAAACGTCTTAGCGTTCCTCTTTATCGTCTGGGATTGCCCATTTACGACCGCTTAGGTAATGGTCAGTTTACCAAAGTTGGTTATCGAGGCACAATGGAAGTTTTGTATGGCATGGGTAACCTCTTTTTAGAGGCAGAAGAAGCAAGAGTTAAGCAGTTACAAGAATTAGGAATTGTGGGCGCGGATTTTTGAAGAAAGAATTCTGATTTCTGACTCCTGAATTCTTTATTCAAAACTTTAAAGAGGAGAATTACGATGAAAATTGCCTTCACTACGAGTGACCGAGTTCATATTAATGCTCACTTTGGATGGGCAAGGTTAATTGACGTTTATGAAATTTCCAATGAGGGATATCAATTTGTAGAAACCCTCAACTTTGAAGGTGAACTCAAAGAAGATGGAAATGAAGATAAAATCACACCAAAACTGGAAGCATTAAACGATTGTACCATTGTTTATGTAACAGCAATTGGTGGCAGCGCTGCGGCTCGGTTAATCAAAAAAGGTGTTACCCCAGTGAAGGCGCGATCGGAAGAAGAAGAAATTAGTGAAGTACTAAATAAATTAGTGCAAACCTTGAAAGGTAATCCTCCACCTTGGTTGCGTAAAGCTTTACAGCAAAAACCTGCCAATTTTACAGATGAAGTTGGAGACGAAGCAACAGTATGACTATAAATAATAGTGTTAACGGAACCGCTCCCACCGAAGTCTTGAGTTCCCCTTTTCTCAAGGTATTAATCAAACAGATTCGGGGTCAAGATAGCTATGGAATTTACCGTACTTGGTCGGATGAATTACTTCTCAAACCCTTTATTGTTACCAAACAAAAGAAACGGGAAATTTCCGTTGAAGGTGAAGTTGATCCGGTAACTCAAGCTCGGATTATGGCATTTTTTCGAGCTGTAGCCGCCGGTATTGAACAGGAAACAGGCTTGATTTCTCAAGTTGTAATTGATTTGAGTCATGAGGGATTTGGCTGGGCGCTGGTTTTTTCTGGTCGTCTTTTGGTAGCAGTAAAAACCTTACGTGATGCTCAAAGATTTGGCTTTGATTCCCTAGAAAAATTAGCCCAAGAGGGAGAAAGCTACATCCAAAAAGGTATTGATTTGGCGAAGCGGTTCCCGGAAGTAGGAAAGCTGTAATAATTTTAGATTTTGGATGACGATTTGTAGAGACGCGATTTATCGCGTCTTGAATCAAGGATGTGTTGCTCACGCAGAGACGCAGAGGCACAGAGAGGAAGATGAGAGATATTGAGCGATCGCAAATCATTATTATCCAATCCAAAATCTAAAATCCAAAATTCATTGTGGGGTTGTTGATGGTGCAAGCGGAAGAAACAAGGATTGAGGAACTGAAAGGACAAATTAGACGGCTGAATAGTAAAGCAGGTCAGATGAAGATGGATCTGCATGATTTAGCGGAAGGTTTGCCAACAGATTACAAACAACTTATGGATGTTGCAGCTGCAACTTATGAAATATTTCATCAGTTAGATGAACTTAAGCAACTGCTGAAAGAATTGGAGAACGCTAAATGACTGGAACTATCGAAGAATTCAAAAAGCTCGTAGATGCAGAAGAATTTTTGCAATTCTTTAATTTGCCCTACGACCAACAATTTGTGAATGTAAATCGTCTACATATTTTGAAAAAGTTTTCTCAATACATCAAGGAAGTTGATGATAATTCTGCCGATTTAAGTCCAGAAGAAAGGCTAAATCAATATTCTTTGGCTTTGCAAAAAGCTTATCAGGTATTTATCGAGTCAACACCTCACGAACAAAAGTTGTTCAAAGTGTTTAACGACAAGCCGAAAAATGTAGTCACACTGACAGAACTCACTTCTGATTAGGAGGTATAAATTGGTAAACCTAACGCCTACCGAATTAGAACGCTATCGTCGCCAAATGATGCTGCCTAATTTTGGCGAAGCAGCACAGAAGCGCCTGAAGTCAGCAACAGTTTTGGTTACGGGTGTGGGGGGATTGGGTGGTACGGCGGCGCTTTACTTAGCAGTAGCAGGCGTTGGGCGGCTAATCCTAGTCCGGGGTGGTGACTTGCGGCTAGATGATATGAATCGTCAGGTTTTAATGACGGACGATTGGGTAGGTAAGCCAAGGGTATTCAAAGCTAAGGAAACTCTGGATGGGATTAATCCTGATGTCCAGGTGGAAGCGGTTCATGATTATATCACCCCGGAAAATGTGGATGAATTGGTGCAATCCGCTGATATGGCTCTTGATTGTGCCCATAATTTTACGGAGCGCAATTTGTTAAATGAAGCTTGCGTGCGCTGGCGTAAGCCAATGGTGGAAGCTGCAATGGACGGGATGGAAGCTTACCTGACAACGATTATTCCTGGTGTGACTCCTTGTTTGTCCTGTCTGTTTCCGGAAAAGCCTGATTGGGATCGGCGCGGCTTTTCAGTTGTAGGTGCTGTTTCTGGGACGCTGGCTTGTTTAACCGCGCTGGAGGCGATTAAGTTAATCACTGGGTTTAGTCAGCCTTTATTGTCGCAATTGCTGACTATGGACTTGAGCCGACTGGAATTTGCCAAGCGCCGTTCTTACCGCGATCGCTCTTGTCCAGTATGCGGTAATAGTGCGCCCTGGAGATACGCTCAACCCAATTCAATGGAAGCCAGCGGTATTGCACAGAATGGCTAATTAGTCATTAGTCATTAGTCATTAGTCATTAGTCATTAGTAAAAAACAAGGGACAAATGATAACTGACAAATGACAAACACAAACAATAAAGGACGAACAATAAATCAGGAGATCTAATGACTGTAACTTTATCAGAAAAAGCAGAATTTCATCTGCGAGCATTTCTACGAGGTTCCGCACCCGACGCTAATGGCGCAACTAAAGGTGTCCGTTTCTCTGTCAAAGATGGTGGTTGCAGTGGCTACGAATATGCAATGGATATCACTAGCAAACCCCAAGCAGACGATTTGGTAATCCAGCAAGGCAAAGTGCTGGTTTACGTTGACGCCAAAAGTGCGCCGTTATTAGAAGGAGTGATAGTTGACTTCGTTGAGGGTGTGATGGAAAGCGGCTTTAAGTTCATCAACCCCAATGCAACTGAGAACTGCGGTTGTGGAAAGTCTTTCAAAACAGGTGACTGTACGCCTACTGGTGTACCTTGCAGCTAACACTATTGCTTGTGTCGGGCGATCGCATTGCAGAGCGATAGGTTGACTCAAAATTTTCGGGAATTAAACCTAATTGTATAACGTTTGAGGAGAATCTGGAAATGGCTACCTACCAAGTTAGATTAATCAACAAAAAAGAAGATCTCGACACGACAATTGAAGTTGACGAAGAGACTACTATCTTAGAAGCAGCACACGAAAACGATATTGATTTGCCAGCTTCTTGCCATGCAGGTTCTTGCTCTAGCTGTGTTGGCAAGGTCGTTGAAGGTGAAATTAATCAAGAAGATCAAAACTTCCTAGATGACGACCAAGTTTCTAAAGGATACGCTTTACTTTGTGTAACCTATCCTCGTTCTAATTGCACAATTAAAACACATCAAGAAGCATATTTGGTCTAAACTTTTACTTTGATTGCTGTTTTTAGCAACTAAATAAAAATGAAGGATGAAGTATATTTTCATCCTTCATTTTTTATAATTGATAATTCATCATTTATTTATGTTTACACCTTTTAGTGTGACTGGTTGCTCATTAGAATTGTTGAGGGTAGGAGAACAAGGAATTATAACTTTCTGCAAAATTAAAGATGAAACAATTTTAAACAAACTTATATTAATGGGCATAAAACCAGGAAAATCTATTACTGTACAACAACGGTTACCCTCGTTAATTCTTGAGGTAGGAAATGCATCTTTTATAGTAGATATGGAAACTGCACGTGCTATTTATGTCAGAATAATTAAATTATGAATTATTTGTAGCAGCAAATTTTATTTTTATTTGATACAACAAATTTCAAGCGTATTACTGGGATAAATAATTGTTTTCTTAAGTAGGGTGTGTTATGCCATAGGCTAATACCATTTCCAAAAATTTTTGCGACACATGAATCGTCTGTAGGGGCGTACAGTTGTACGCCCCTAGCTGTGTATCTTTATCAGGTATTTCGTGAAATGGTATAACGCAGCATTAAAAATTCAAGGCGCGTTGCGCGACAACACACCCTACATCTGAATCCTTTTATAAATAACCTCTAATAAATTTTCGACCTCACTCCTTTGTTAACTAATTTTAGGAGTGAGGTCACTAATTTATAGATTATGGATGCAATTCGGTATCAGAAGTGAATTGGCTATTTTTTAATCAACAGCAACTAATACATCTGATGATTTAATCACTGCATAAGCTGTTTTACCTTCTGCAAGTCCCAGCTTCTCCGCTGAGGATTTTGTGATAATTGACACTAGCTCTACTCCTGGTGCTAGCTCTATAGTTATTTCAGTATTAACTGAACCAGGTACAACTTTTTTAACAGTACCTTTGAGAGAATTACGAGCACTAATTTCCATTTGTCTTTTGTTTGTTGTTATGAATACTCAAATAAGGTAGCAAATGATAGTTATAAAAATCAAGTTATTTGAGATTTCTTAATAAGTATAAGAAAAATACACCAAAGTTCATTCTTAATATATCTGCCGGATGTTGACTTTTATAATTTTTTATTTACACGAAGCTAGTTAATTGCTAGATACTATTTGCTCACAATATTATAGTTATATCAGCTATCTGCTATTAGTCTAATTTCTAAAATAAAACTGTCAAAACTACTCAAAGCCACTATGTTTTCATAATTTTTTAAGTTTTTGATTTCAATATGTATGGGGATCTTTATAAATGATTCATAATTCAAACTTATCAGAGTGATAATATATAACTAAGCTAAATTTTTGCTAGTAAACCTAGACAATATTATCAATAAAGGTGAGTTTGTAAAGAAACCAAAACTAACATTCTTATGGAAAGAACTTCAAAGAGCTATTTCCAATGCTCGCTCAATTTATGCTAATTATGGTTCATTTTCTAAAAGAGCGATCGCAGCTTGGGATTTTGTAGATGAACTCGAAGCAGAAGCTGGTTTTTATGGCGCATCTAAACTCGAAAAATCAGCAAGAGGATTATTCTCAGATTGTGAAGACCTAGTGGCGATCGCTTAATAGACTTACTAGGCTATTAGCGTAAATTAGAGCATTGATTTAGTAATCACAAGGCTCAAATTTCAGCTAATGATATAGGTTGTGAAAAAATGGTGGGCAATGCTCACCATTCTGTTTTACAAGCAGATTTGTGCTTGTTAATTAGTGAAAGTTGTGGGGTTGGAAAAATAATTATGAGTCAAACTTTGAGTCAAGAAAGAACCCAATCGACTATAAAGCAATTGATTTCGCCAGCAATGCAGAAGTATTAAGGATACTCAAAAATGCCACAAAGCAAAATATCGGGCAAAGCCTATCATGAAGCAACCAAGCATTCTTACTTATCGGTACAGGTCGATCCAAATTATGTAGATGCTTCAACCCAGCCATCTGCATTTAAATTCTATCCAAAATTTTATCGAAGAGTGAAATTAAATGTCAATAATCCCGTTCACTCTTTTATATCTTTAACTAGTGCAATAACACTAGAAAAAATGTATAAAGATAGTCTCGATAAATTGCGAGTGAATCCATCAGCAGGCGCTCTGTATCCTACGGAGGTTTACGTACAGCTTCGCAAAATTCCGGGAATACTAGATGGAATTTATCACTTAGAAGTTGAGAATAATTGTCTAACACTCATCTATGAATTAATTGATGATGGGCTAGAGAGTTATATTATACCGGACAAAAGTATCAACGGATTCATCTTTTTAATTAGCTGTGTTTATTATAGGTCTAGCTGGAAATATCAAAATAGAAGCGTGAGATATTGCTTTTTGGATAGCGGACACCATTTAGGTGCCATCGCAGCTTCGGCTTATCTCCATGAAAAAGATATACAACTAATTTTTGATTTCGATAAACTTGGTCTCAATTTAGCTTTGGGATTTGAGAATAAAGAGTTTATCACAGCTTGTGCGGTGTCAGGAGAATTACAAGAAAAGAAAGTCAGACCCTTAAGGATGAAAATTCCTTTTGTTTGCGGTACTGATTACTTTGAGCCTAATCAATTCATTGAAGATACCTATCAGGCTACGGCTGTACAAAGGAGTAGTAAGAAACAACTCAAACAGCCTCAGTTTAGCTATGACAAGGATAAATTTCATCAAACTGTTTTGAATAGGCGTTCTATTAGACGTTTCCGGAAAAATTCTATTTCTCAAGAAGATTATCTATATATAATGCAGCAACTTGAGCAGCCAATACCGACAGAAAATTATGAGGAAATAGATATTTACTCGGTGGTACATCGAGTAGAGGGAATGTCATGCGGGTTATATAAAGGTACATATCTGATTAAGACGGGTAATTTTAGCGAACAGACAGGTTACTTATGTATTAATCAAGCTATTGCTAGAGATAGCGCTGTAACTTTATTTTTCGTATCTGATTATTTAAACTACCAAACTGCTATGCAAATAGCTGGTTTTCTAGGACAGAGACTTTATTTAGCTAGTAATTATTTGGGGATTCAATGTAGCGGAATCGGTGCTTTTTATGATGATGAAACCCAGAAATTATTAGAAATAAATAAAGATGTAATTTACGCAATGGTGATTGGAATATAAGCAGGAAAGGAAAAAGATATGGCTAGAAAGATGTATTTCTTCAACGGTGATGATTCGCATCCAGTACAACCGACATCGGCAGATATTATATTGCGGCAACAGTTAGAGTATTCTATTAGTAAGTACTTTTATGATGGTTGCGATCGCACAATTCAAAATCTCTTATCTAATTGTCGGTGGTATGTCACAACCCACGCCAGCGCGATGACATTAGTAATTGAATGTCCCGACCAAGTTACCAATTGGCGGATATTACAACAAATAGTCCCAATGGGGACATTACTTAACCAAATTATCAGCAGCGCCAAAATCCGCGTCTGTCCCCCCGAAGGCCAAGGCGTACCTTTTGAAATGAGAGTAGATGAACTCTCTGTATACCGTGACTTGGCGGGGTGAGGAGATGGGGAGACACGGAGAGGCGGGGACGCGGAGAATAATTAAAATAACTAATGCCCAATGCCCTATGCCCGATGCCCTATGCCCACATTTTTGATAAGTGCAGCTACCTCTTCAAAAACCAAATCGGCAGAATGTTTCACAACAGGACTTAACTCTAGTCCCAAATCAAGATTTGCCGCTTCAATTAAATAAACTGTCACATCTTCAGGAAAGTCATTTTGAAAGATTTTCCGCCCAGCGGCTAAAGCATTATCCCAACGAAAATCATGCAAATTATAACTAGGTTCTGGCAAAGCTTCTAATTCTTGTCCTGGAACTTTAAACACAGCACCAGGCTCAGAATTAGTTGAACTTGCATCAATAATTATTAATTGTTTACTACCTCTAGCTTGAAACATTACTTCCATTCCTGCGGTGCCACAGTCATAAACTCGCACATGAGGATGAGGGTTTTGGGCTAGATATTTTTGTAGGCGTTGAGCGATAATTACGCCTACAGCATCGTCACTGCGATTGAGATTTCCGCAACCAATAATAGTTAGCATAAGAAAACATTTTTATTTAAGCGGTTGCAAATTCAGTTAAAGCCCGTTCGCTTGGAGAGTGAAAAGCTAACACAATATCACTTTGGGGAACCCCTGCGTTTAATAATTCCGTGGCAATACCTTCTTGAGTCCAATCTTCTTCGATCCAAAGTAAAGTCTGTACTTCAGGCAATTAGTAGTAACTGAAACAGAGGCTCTGACTAATAGTACAGACAAAGCCTCTGAAAAATAATTTATCAGCAGGAAACTAAAACTCTACACCATGTTTCTTAGCAATTTCAGTCAGTTTTTCACACTGATGTTGTGATGCTTTAGTTAATATTGTTTGTGCATCTTCTGGAGTTGTGCCCTCTTTAGGAATTAAATACTTGACATAAAGTGACACAAAATCAGCTACGATCGCTAAACCTGATAAACCATGTTTGTCAGCTTCCTTACCAGCGATCGCTGATACTAAACCTGCTTTAATTGGATCTGGTTTAACTTTCATAAACTGATCCACAAGCTTGGGAACATAATCTGCTGGCGGCAAATTATCTAACTTAGTTCTATCTGGAGTAAAGTTACATTCTGCGGCTTTTGCCTGTTCTAAAACACACCATTCTATGAATTCTTGCAATGCTGCATCGGGAACGCGAGGCAAATAATTATGTAGCGCTAAATCAGACACAAGCTTACCGTGTAAATTTATGTTTTATGCAAGTGCATTAAGCCAAGCCTAACCCACTATTTCTATAAGTTTTAGTGTGTTACGCTACGAGTTTTGAATAATTAGTCATTAGTCATTGGGCATTGGGCATTGGGCATTGGGAGAGGCAGAAGATGGAAGTTATTTAATTTTGAATTTTGAATTTTGAATTTTCAATTGATTTATCTCCTTCATCTCCCCGCTTCATAATCTTCAGATGTTCTTGTCCCCAGTCGCAAAGAGCTTTCAAGACTGGTATAAGAGTTTTGCCATAATCTGTGAATGAATATTCAACTTTGAGAGGTACATCTGAGTAGACTTTTCGGTTAATAATTCCATCATTTTCTAGTTCGCGAAGCTGTTGAATGAGCATTTTTTCTGTAATCTCAGGAATCAATTTTTTCAATTGGCTGTATCGTTTTACTTCATCTTTCAAGTGCCAGAGAATTAAAATCTTCCATTTGCCACCTAAAATTTTGAGTGTTGTTTGCACAAATAATGTGCCTTCAGTTTGCTGTTCGGACATGTAATTCGCTGAATTTCAACTTATACGTACTTACAAAAAAGTAAGTACTTTTCAAAAAGTAAGTATAAGTATACTTTTGGATTAGAGTAATTTATATCTCAATGCTGTAGAGGAAAATTATGGAAGTTTTAGGTGCAACGGCTCTGGTAACTGGCGCAAATGGAGGTTTAGGCAAGTACTTTGTAGAAGGGTTGAAAGCGCAAGGTGCAGCCAAAATTTATGCTGGCGCTCGCAAGGTAGAGGCGCTCAGTGAACTAGTTGCAACTGACCCGCAGCGAATTATCCCGATTCAGCTGGAAATTACTGATGAAGAATCTGTTCGCCAAGCATCATTAAAATGTCAAGATGTCAATTTGTTGATTAATAATGCTGGTGTGGGGTTGAATCAGGGATTGATTGCTGCACCCGATTTATCCTCAGCTAGAGCAGAGATGGAAGTTAACTACTTTGGAACGTTAATTATGTGCCGTGCTTTTGCCCCGATTTTGAAACAAAATGGAGGTGGAGCGATCGCCAACATGGTGTCAATGGTGGCGCGGGTAAATCTTCCTTTTAATGGCAGCTATGGTGCTTCTAAAGCAGCAGTTTTGTCCATGACTCAGGCGATTCGCGCAGAGTTGGCGGCTCAGAAAACGCTGGTGGTGGCAGTGTTACCAGGAGCGATCGATATTGGTATGGGTAAGTCTTTCCCCGATCCTAAAGTACCTCCAGAAGAAGTGGTTCGCGATACACTGCAAGCTGTGATTGATGGTACAGAAGATATTTATCCAGGAGAGCAGGCTAAGCAACTCAATGAACAACTGATGCAAGACCCCAAAGCAGTTGAAAAGTTTATTGCGACATTTTTACCAGGTTAAAAGAAGTGGTGGGGCGATCGCATTTGCTATTTTGGCGATCGCCCAAATTTGGAATCACAAAAATGCCAAAATTTCTTCTGGTAAAGGAGCATTAAAGTCATCAGGGACTATAAAACGCCCTTTATCCTGTCCTAAACTGTTGAGTCGATTTGATGAGGAACGAAACGGAACTAACTTGGCGATGGGAACGCCTCGGTTGGAAATAATGATTTCTTCTCCAAGTTTTACGCGTGATAAAAGTTTTGAGAGATTTGTTTTAGCTTGATGAATATTTACAGTTTCCATAAAATTAAACTAAGTTAGTAAACTGAGTTTAATTTAGTTCTCATAGTGGTGCAAGCGCGATCGCTAGATAAGCAGCAACCAGTACAATATGCAATGATAAGGGTAAAAATGAGTCATATAACTTATGCAAACTATTACTGACATTGGCACACTAATTATTCGTACACCTGGAACTCTTGGGGGTCGTCCTCGAATTGCTGGAACTAGAGTATCTGTTCAACGAATTGCAGCTTGGTATAAAACTGGAATGAATGCGGAAGAAATTGTTGAACGGATGGGTAATTTGACTCTTGCACAAGTTTATGCTGCTTTAACCTATTACCATGCAAACCAGGAAGAAATTGAAGGTTATCTGATTGCTGAGAAGTCAAACTATGAACAACTTGCTAATGAAATTGTTCAGTCAGTATGAGTAAAATACGACTGCTAATAGACGAAGATGCAATGGATCGTCGATTAGTAGCAGCCTTAAGAGCAAGAGGAATAGACGTAACAACTGTTGGGGAGCTAAGTACAACTGGTTTGAGCGATGAGGAACAGTTAGCTATTGCAACTGAACAGCAACGCGTTTTTTATACATTCAATGTTGGTGATTTTTGTCAGCTACACAACCTTTACATGACAGAAGGACAAACTCATTCAGGTATTATTGTTTCGTCACAAGATTATTCAGTTGGCGAGCAAATGCGGCGAGTTTTAAAGCTGATAGCAATTAAATCGGCCAAAGAGATGGAGAATCAGCTGGTTTTCCTTAGTAGTTATTCTGGAGAGTAAACAGAGCGATCGCAGCAAACTTTTATGGAGACTGAAGGCGCAATCTCACAGGTTGAATACGATATTTATACTGCTATTTGTCAACAGACGAATTTATTTCTATTTCATCGCCCCGATACAGTATTCAATAACTACACAGGTGACAATCCATTTCACAAATATCACAACGAGCAGCCACGCTTCTCTGGTGCATTCAAGTATAAGTGTTTAAGAAACAAGGGCATGATTGAAGATTATGAAGTGAAAAATACCCGTGAGTGGCGTTTGGAGAAGCGATTTCAAGTTGAAAATGGATATCGCTTTGTCTCAGAACTTGAACGACACGAATTTCAAAAAGCTCGTGGAATTTTTACCTTATCGCGGGTTGGGTTTAGTGAATCATGCGATTATGGACTTGTTCACATTGCTTACTCTATATGTGGGTACTACTTATTGTTTCACTTCAATGGAGCTATTTGGCAACGACAAATGTATTTTATGTCTTATGTTGTGTGAATTAAGCAAGCACACTCAAAATAGCTGCTTGGGAAACTCTAAACTACAAAAACTTTGGTGCGTTGCCCTACGACTAACGCACCTAATAATTAAATTAAGCAGTCCGAAAACGCGCCAACTCTTCACCCGTCTTCGCATCATGGGCGTGGACTGTACACACCAAACATGAATCAAACGATCGCGCCACATGACCAACTTCCACCGGATCGCTAGAATCGTAAATGGGTGTGCCAATTAAAGCTTCTTCAATGGGGCCGCGCATTCCTTCACCGTCACGAGGGCCGATATTCCAAGTACCAGGCGCAATCACTTGGTAATTCTTAATTTTACCGCCTTCTATTTCCACCCAGTGACACAAAGAACCCCGCGCTGCTTCCGTTGCACCCCAACCCTTGCCATCTTTTTCTTTGGGTTTGATATACCAAGGGTCGTTTAATTTGAATTCGCGTAAGCAGTGTTCGGCTTGACGATATAACTTGACAATTTCGTGCAGTCGTGCAAGCTGACGTACATGAATACTAGCACCACCCATCCGCTTGAAGACATCGAGGATGAAGGGGTCGTAGTGTTGCCAAGATTCGCCGTGTTTGCCACCTGCGACTAATTGACGCGCTAAGGGGCCGGCTTCCAAACGTCCGAAATCTTTGTGCAGGACGGCACTTGCCCAAGAGTAGGCGTTATCGAAGTCTTTGATATTATTGGCAGTAGGTTTAGTGGTGCGATCGCCAGGATGAATATCCGCTGTGCCTTCATCGTACCAGGAGTGAGTTGTATTCTCGCGGGTAAAGGACTGATCCATTAAAGTGTGAGTGTCTGCGAAGCTGTCATACACTCCACTTTTCATTATCATGGCGGCGTTTCGTCCTTCGATAGTTGGCTTTTGGTATTTATCCTCATGGGCTAAATATCCCCAAGTGACATATTTACCAACACCAGCGCCATATCTATCTAAACCGATGTCTAAACCCATGCGCCAATAAAAACCCAAATCGGATTCTCGATGATTGCGGTTTTCATCTAACCAATCCAAAAAGTCATCATAACTTTGGATTTGTTCGTAGCGTTCTAAAGAACAACCCAACCAAACAGGTTCTAACCAATTGGTGCGGAAATATTCCAGAATTGCCCAAGCGCGGGTAATATCTGTAAGGGTGGGGGCGCACATCACACCACCGGGAACCATGTAGCTAGAATGAGGCCATTGACCGCCCAATAGTGCATAAATTTCTACAGGTTTGGCGGAAATTGTCACGCCTAATTCGTAAGATTTACCAGTGAAGGCGGCAAAACGTCTGGTAGCTTCATCATAAAAGCGACTATTACGATATTTTTTATTAGTCAAATCAATGGCAAACAATCCATAAAAATAACGGGGTATACTTTGGATTGTTTCGACAATTTGACCGAGATTTCTTGCCAAAATTGCATTACGTGGAACTTCGGTTTCCCAAGCTGTATCTAATGCCCAAGATGCAGAAGTTAAGTGAGAACCGCCGCAAATTCCGCAAATTCGAGGCGTCACAATTAATCCGGCTTGGGGGTCTTTACCGCGTAAAATAATTTCAAATCCGCGAAATAGTTCCGCATGTGTCCAGGCGTTGACTACTCTTCCGTGTTCGATATCAACTCGGACATCTAAATCGCCTTCAACTCTACCAACAGGCGATATATCTAATGTTTGAATTCCCATTAGTCATTAGTCCTTGGTCATTGGTCATTGGTCATTGGTCATTGGTCATCGGTCATTGGTCATCAGTCATTGGTCATCGGTCATTGATTATTAGTAAAAAAACAAACGACTAATGACTAATGACAAAGGACTAATGACTAATGACTAAACTGTAAAAAAGTCTTCTTCTGCCCAAGGTGGCGCTGCGTCTTTGGCCACCATTGTGAGTAAGGCGTAGTCTTTTTTGTTGACTCCTGGCGGTAATTCTTTAGGAACCCCCATAACTGTTTGGGTTTTAAATACGGTTCCTGGTTTGAGGTCAAAGAAGGGAAATTCTGGTTCGGTGCAACCCAAACAAGGCATTCCGGCGCGGGTTTTGGAGGAGACGCGATTCCAGAGGATGCGGTTGCAGGAGGAATGGGTCATGGGGCCACGACAACCCAAGTCATAAAATAGGCAGCCTTTACGTTGACCAAATTCGGCGGTTGATGCTTTGTAGGCAAAATGAACGTTACGAGTACAACCTGTCTGGGTATAGGTGTTAAAGAACGTTTGCGGACGATGCAGTTCATCTAGGGCGATGTCTGCTATGCGTCCAGTAGCGATCGCCACTAATATCTGCGTAATCCAATCGGGATGTGCGGGACATCCAGGAATATTAATTACAGGTAATCCGGCTTGGGAGACGAAATCTTTCCCTAAAAAGCCGCCTTCTTGACGCTTGAGATATTGCAAACCTTCCGATTCGCTGGGGTTGGGTGACATGGCGGGAATTCCTCCCCAAGTGGCACAGTCTCCCACAGCTACAATAAATTGGGCAGCTTTGGCGAGGTCTGCTAACCAATCTTTCATGGGGCGATCGGCAAAACGGTTCCATTCCCCAGTGCCGTTGGGTGCGTTGACCACGCTACCTTCAAAGACCAAAATATCTAGGGAAATTGTGCCAGAAATACAATCCCGCAGCAATTTTTGTAAGTTATCCCCTATTTCCAACCCCAAGGATGGATGCCAAAGTACCTTAATACCAAAGTCGGCAATTAAATCACAGACTGTCGGTTCTTCGGCGTTGAGAAATGACATGGTGTTACCTGAACAAGCACCACCTTGTAGCCATAGTACGTTAGTCATCGGCTATGTGTCTTTCTAATGTTTACCATGCACGATTTAGGTGATAAAGCTTGTAGAGTCTCACCTGTTTATTGATATTTATTTTTCAACATAAGATATTTTTTGATTCAACTCGCTTTTATTAAAAAAGAATTAATTATTAGCAAAAGGTTATTTAGATTACACATGTAACTATTTTAACAAATAAAAAAATAGAATTTATCTCAAAAATAACTGTTTATCAGAAGATGTTTATTAACTCACAAAATATACTAATAAACCTGGTTAGAGTTGTTTTGACAATTTCAGCTACTAGAGAAGTTTATCCAACGAAATTGAGCGGTGTATATTTAATACAATAACTAAGTCAAATATAGCAAAATACAGAGGCGCAGGACATTGCGCCCCGACCTAGCATCTTATTGTTTTAGGATTTTGGTTGTGCAGCTTGCCTAACAATTTGTTCATCCAAACCTAAAGCTTGAGCTATCTGCTCAATACTTAAACCCAAGGCTAATAATTGGGGTATCACTTCTAACTTACCTTCTTGTTTACCTTCTTGTTTACCTTCTGCAAAAACATCTTGGTAAAATCTAGTTTGCCTTAACTCATTTAATCCAAACATTTTTCCTATCTCCTCCTGACTCAATCGCGGCAACTTGTAGATTAATATCGTCTCTATCAATTGTATAATTTCCCTAATAGTAACGACATCTGATATTTGCTGTCGGGCACTGTTGACTATTTCTATAGCTTTTCTTGTGGCAGTTGATTCGGGTTCAACGATCAGCTTAACTGTCTATATGCCGATTGATGATGCGTCAATTGAGCTTAATTCGTCAAGATAAACACGAGTTACTCGTTGTGAGTTAAGTATTTCGATATATCTTTCGGTATTTCCAGTATCAACGCTGCGGTTCGGGAAGATGACAACACCACGCCAATTGTTAGTTAATTCAGTTTTGTCAAGATAGTTAAAGATTTCGGTGAATAAACGTGAGTATAATTTTTTGTCTGGTTGAAATTGGACTTCAGCAAAATAAATCGGTAAGTCTGGTGTATTTGGCAGGAAGACGCCATCGATTCTAAATGCCAGCTGTTTGACTTCGACTGAGGAAAATTGATAAGCGCTAGCTAGTTGTGGTGGTTGGTTAATCAGTTCAAAGAAAGTGCTGGGTAGACTTTGAAAGATGCGATAAAAGATACTGTCTGTTTTCAAGGTAGCTTGTTTTACAGTTGATAAACATATTTTACACTTCGGTGTTCATCTGTGTAGGCGTAGCCCGTTGTAGACATCGCTAACTCGAATTTGGCATCAAATAAATTTGATAACTAACGCCTTGATTCTATTTTTATTTGGTCGTACTCCACTACCCAATGTCACAAAAATTGCCTATAAATATACTGCATATATGTATGTCAATAATTCAATAAATAATATTTGGATTGTGTTTAGTCATGATACAAAAAATATTTTCAAAATATAAGGTGTTTAAAGCTGACATTAATATTGGCAATTTCCCCCTAGAATTTGAGGAATAAGGTGTTTTATATTTTAGGGATTAGAGATTAGGTATTGAGGATTGGGTACTGGATACTGGGAAAACTCTTCCCTAATCCCCAATCACCAGTCCCCAGTTCCTAACTTCTAAAGGGGAATTCCGCCAAAAGGACTCGAAGCCTGCGTAAATCAGTATGGCCCGTGACGAGATGCCAAGCGCGTCTTAATCATTCGTGGGTGTCAACAGACTCAATTCCCAATTGGCTAGAGTATGGCAGAGTTATGACCCCTAGCATTACAGATTCAGCGGTGAAGGCTGCGATCGCGGCTGTTGCATCGGAGTCAGCATCAGCAGATGAAAAAATCCAAATGCTGATTGAGATTGCACAAGGCTTTCAAAAAAAGCCCAAAACAGCCCAAGATTTGCGGAATGCAGTTAGCTTATATTACCGGGCCTATGAGATGTGTGGTGAGGAGTATCCCCTACTGAAAGCCAGGGCGCAAGTAGGGATGGCAGGAACGTTACAGGCAATACCGGATGTTAGCACACAACTGCTAGTACAAGCGAAAGTCGGTTATGAAGAAGCGCTACCGGCTTTACAACAATTAGCTTCGCCGGAGGAATTGGCAGAAGCACAGATGAATTTCGGGCTAGTGTTACAGTCACTTGTGCCGTATAATTTAGCGCGGATAACTGATAGTATCCAAGCTTATCATGAAGCTTTGCGAGTATTTACTTGGCAGGATTACCCACAAGAATATGCCATTTTATACAATAATATTGCGATCGCTTATCTTTCCATGCCCTTAGCATCGGAACGGGAATACTTGCGTCAAGGGTTAGCAGTGCAATCATTTGAGACAGCGCTAAAGCATATTAATCTGATTGACCATCCCAGAGAATATGCGATGTTGCAAAATAATTTGGGTAACGCTTTGCAATATTTAGTGAGTTCTCATCCTGTGGAGAATAACTTAAGAGCGATCGTAGCTTATAACGAAGCGCTAAAAGTGCGTAATTCCAAAGATACACCTTTAGAGTACGCTAACACAATTTCAAACAAAGCTAACGCCTTATTCAATTTACCAGACGACCCAGAAAATCCAGAGGTTGGTAATCCTCAAAATCTCTTACAAGCGCGTGCATACTATGAACAAGCATTAGAAATATTTACGAAACACCAACAGATGGAACAAGCAGAAATAGTAACTAAAGCGTTACAAGATGTGGAAGCTGAAATTAAAAGTTAGGAGTTATTAATTTTTCATCTAACTTAACTCTTCACTCCTAGATCTTGACTCGCGACTCCCTCAATTAAATTAACGAGGAAAACAGAGAATGCAAGAAATTTTGACCAGCCATACTATCAGAGATTTTCTCACAAGTTTAGTAGCAGGAGATCTCAACATAGCAACGGAATTTATTTGGCTAGTCACAGCAATAGTTTTATCTATGATTGGCGGTGCTATTGGTGGGATACTATTAGCTGGTAAAGATATAGGCTATCAGTTTTCAGCAATGCTTGGTGCTTTATTTGCTCCTGCTGGCGTAATTCCCGCCATTATTATAGGGCTAGCCATACTAAATTTGTTGAAAAATTATTAGGAGGAAATATGTTAGAAATCGGGTGGTTTTCTGCCAAGTTATTTTTCAAGGGAAAGCTACTGCGCGATCCCATATATTTTATCCAGCGAACTGCTATTGCTACTGCTGTAGGTTCGCTACTGCTAGTGTTATTCGCACAAGCTGAAATTCCCTTTTGCTTACCAGTAACATTATCTAGCTTAGTGACAGGCATGATTATGCCATTTCTGCTCAAAGATTTCAAAATGAAATGAATTTTCACTTGTCATTTGTCCTTTGTCATTGGTCATTTGTAAATAACCAATGCCCCATGACGCCACTTGCTTCAAGTCGGCAAAGCCGCCCAACGCAGTGGCTCCCCAATGCCCCATGCCCTATATCCTATGTCTAATCTTGAAGAATTAGTTCAGGAAATTAACCGCTTTGAGGCAATTATATCCGAGTGGGATGAAAGCCAACGGTGTGTAGCAGTAGGCTTAAAAAGAGCAATTGAAGCTTTGCATAAAGCAGCATTGACCAATTTGATTAAAAGCCTCAAACAAGAATCAATGCCTGCTTTGCGTCATGCTGTTAATGATGAAGTAGTATATGCAGTATTGCTTTATCACGAATTAGTTAAACCACCAAAACCAGCACTAGCGCAGCGTATTCAGACTGCCCTTGAAGAAGTTCGCCCAGGCTTAAAAAGCCATAATGGTGATATAGAATTAGTAGCGATTAAACCACCAGATACAGTAGAAGTTAAGTTAACAGGAACTTGCAGCAGTTGTCTGGCTTCTACTTTGACTTTATCTCAGGGAGTAGAACAAGCAATTAAAAACCATTGTCCTGAAATAACCAAAGTCGTTGCTGTTAATAATAATGCTACTGTTAATACAGTAAATTCTAGTTTAATAAGTCCATTTTCTTCACAGTTAACTTCTACTTGGGTAAAAGTAGCAACTATCGAACAAGTTCCTGAATTGGGTGTCTTAGCAGTACAACTTGCTGGTACTTCGCTAATTTTATATCGCCGAGGTGTTACGTTTAGATGTTATCGTAATGCTTGCGCTCATCTAGGAAATCCTTTAGAAAAGGGTAAGGTTGAAAATGGGATTATTACTTGCCCTTCCCACGGGTTTGAGTATAACTTAGAGACAGGTAAATGTTTGACTGCACCTGATATTTCTCTTCAGTCATATCAAGTAAATATTAAAGGTGATAAGGTTTTTGTGAAACTGCAATAATTTCGACATATATAAGACTTAGGCAAGTGTTATATCTTGTTTTTAAAGGTTGAAATAAGCCAAAAGTCAAGATTAAAAAACATAGAATTTTTATCCTTGACTCTTAACTTTACTATGCCTGCGATCGCATTTATCAAAAGATAGATTTAATTCCCTGTATTTTGCTCAAGCCAAGCGACTAAATCAGATACATTGCAAAAATATAAAAATTATTCTCCTAATCCTTCCAATTGTTCAGTAGATAAGACTTTCAGTCCTTCAATAGAGAAAAAGGTTGTCATATTCTGGCATTTAAAAAAAATACACTTGGTTTTATTGATTATTTTATATCAAAGATATCAAAATGTTACTGTTGTTACATGCTGTTAAACATTAATGTTTTTAAATATTTATTAGCCTCTATTTGCGGTTCATGGATATCCCAATTAGAATTCATTCCATATCACAATTACCGCCAGAAGCAACAGCAACTCTTCAAAACTTACCTTTTTCATCTCAGGGTGCAGAAGTAATTTTAGGTAATATTATTGAAGCACAACAATTAGTGATACCTGTAGCACCCAGTCCGACTACAATGTTTGGGCCTCGTGGTGCTTGTTTGTTGCCAAATGGGCTATTGTGGGTGTCAGATACAGGACATCATCGATTATTGGGATGGCGGAATTTACCAACTCAAGATAGTCAAGCGGCTGATTGGGTAATTGGACAACCTGACTTTTATCATGAAGGACAAAATGCTAAAGGTACAACTGGAAGAACTACTTTAAATGTACCAACTGGAATTTGTAGTTGTGGCGAAGGTTTAGCTGTAGCAGATGCTTGGAATCATCGGGTTTTGATTTGGAAAAATTTCCCACAAGATAGCAATGTACCAGCAGATTTGGTATTAGGACAAGTTAATTTTATCGATAACGAACCAAATAGAGGAAGTCAACAAGCCTCTGCCAGTACAATGCACTGGCCTTATGGTGTTTTCTATCATCAAGGACAGCTATTTATTGCTGATACAGGAAATCGCAGGGTCTTAATTTGGCATCAATTACCAACACAAAACGGCCAACCTGCTGATTTAGTTTTGGGACAACCGGATATGATATCTCGCAACGAAAACGGCGGTGGGTCTCCAACCGCAGCGAGTATGCGTTGGTGTCACGATATCACTTTTTGGGGAGAAAATCTGGTTGTCAGTGATGCAGGCAATAACCGGGTAATGATTTGGCAAGGAATACCGACAGAAAATAATACTCCTTGTGCAGTGGTTTTAGGACAAAAAAACTTTGATTGTGTGGAAATGAATCAAGGCGTTTATTATCCTAATGCTAGTAGCTTGAGTATGCCCTATGGTATTGGAATAGGTGGGGAGTGGTTAGTAGTTGCGGATACTGCTAATTCTCGTTTGTTAGGATGGAGAAAGCCAGAATCAATTTTATCACTGCAAGGTGCAACGGCAGATGCCATTGCCGGACAAATTAATTTTCAAAGTAAAGGTGAAAATCGTAATTTTGGATTACCAAAACGAGATAGTTTAAATTGGTGTTACGGCATAAAAATTTGTGGCAAGACGGCAGTAATAGCTGATTCTGGAAATAATCGCATTTTGCTGTGGCAGTTTAATAATTCGTAATTTGTAATTTGTAATTCGTAATTTTTGAAAGTCAGATTTATATGGCGACCGAAGAAATTAGAGTTCGCGGTACTGTTCAAGGAGTAGGATTTCGCCCTACAGTGTATCGTCTTGCTAAAGTTTGTGGCTTAGGCGGAGATGTTTGTAATGATGGTGAAGGTGTTTTAATTCGCGTATCTGGTAGTGAACAAGCAATAACGGAATTTGTTGCTAAATTGCAAACAGAATCTCCACCCTTGGCAAAAATTAATGAACTAATAAGAAGTCCTTACACAGGTAAATTGAACGTTGATAATTTTGTGATTTCTAGTAGCGTCAAGAGTGCAATTAAAACAGAAATTGCGCCCGATGCAGCAACTTGTCCACAATGCCAAAAAGAAATATTCGACCCTTTTAGCCGCTTTTACCGTTACCCTTTTACTAACTGTACCCATTGCGGCCCTCGCCTGAGTATTATTCGTGCCATTCCTTATGATAGATGCAATACCAGTATGTCTGCGTTTATCATGTGTTCTGAATGTGCAAAGGAATACCACGATGTCGAAAATCGTCGTTTTCACGCCCAACCTGTAGCTTGTCATGCTTGCGGTGCTTCAGCTTGGTTAGAACGTGCTGATGGCAAAGCGGTTACCGCTTCCATGTTCTCGATGTTAGATGATGTTGATGCCGTTTGTACCCTATTGCAAAAAGGTGAAATTGTCGCAATTAAAGGGTTGGGTGGTTTTCATTTAGCTTGCGATGCAACTGTGGAAGTTGCTGTGGAAAAATTGCGATATCGCAAAAGGCGCTATCATAAACCTTTTGCTTTAATGGCACGGGATATTGAAGTAATTGAACAATATTGTACTGTAAATTCTCAGGAGAAAGAATTATTAACAAGTCCTGCTGCACCGATTGTTTTATTACGGAAGAAGGGACTGGGGAGTGGGGAGTGGGGAGTGGGAATAGAAGCGGGGAAAAAACTTTCACATTCTTTGAATTTTAATATTGCGGTTTCAGTAGCACCGGGGCAAAATAGTCTTGGGTTTATGCTACCTTATACGCCGTTACATCATTTAATTTTGCGGCGAATGAATCGACCGATTGTTTTAACTAGTGGCAATATTGCTGATGAACCGCAATGTATTAATAATGATGAAGCTAGGGAAAAATTAGGGACAATAGCTGATTATTTTATTTTGCATAATCGGGATATTATTAATCGGGTAGATGATTCGGTGGTGCGGGTTGTTGGTGATAAAGTTCAAACAATTCGCCGTGCTAGAGGATACGCACCAGCAGCAATTAGTTTACCACCAGGATTTAAGAATGTACCGCCAATTTTAGCAATGGGTAGTGAGTTAAAAAATACCTTTTGTTTGTTGCGTGGGAAAGAAGCAATTATTTCGCAACATCTGGGAGATTTAGAAAATGGTGCGGCTTTTGATAGTTATAAAAAAGCTTTGAGTTTATACTTGAATTTATTTGAACACGAACCAGAAGTAATTGCGATTGATAAACATCCTGAATATCTCTCAAGCAAAGTTGGTAAAGAATTTGCTGATATAAATAAAATTAAAATTAACCAAATTCAACATCATCACGCGCATATTGCCGCTTGTATGGCGGAAAATAATATTCCTCTAGATTCGCCTCCAGTATTAGGTATTGCTTTAGATGGTTTGGGTTATGGCGAAGATGGTACACTTTGGGGCGGAGAATTTCTTTTAGCAGATTACCGAACATTTCAACGATTAGCAACATTTAAGCCAGTAGCAATGATTGGTAGTGAACAAGCAATATATCAGCCTTGGCGTAATACTTATGCTCAATTAATAGCGGCTAATCTTTGGGATGATTGTCAAGAAAAATATACCGAACTAGAAATAATTAAATTTTTGAAAAGTAAGCCAATTAAGCTACTTAATCAATTGATTGAGAAAGAAATTAACTCTCCTCCAGCTTCTTCAGTGGGGAGGTTGTTCGATGCGGTGGCGGCGGCTATCGGTATTTATAGAGATGAATGTAGCTATGAAGGACAAGCTGCGATCGCAATGGAAACTCTAGTCAATGTTAAGAGCTTAAATAATGATAAAGAAATTCTAATATACCCTTTTAAATTTAGCTTTTTAGATAGTATTTATTGTATAGACCCGCGTCCAATGTGGCAAGCTTTACTCGAGGACTTGCAGCAACAAATTCCCCAAGCAGTTATAGCTACTAAATTTCACAAAGGTTTAGCTAATGCGATTGTGGAGATGGTTAAGCACCTTTGTCAAGAAAATGTAATTCATCAGGTTGTTTTAACAGGAGGAGTATTTCAAAATTGTGTATTGTTAGAGCAAGTTAGTCAATCATTAGAAACGTTCGGAAGAAAAGTATTAACTCACAGTTTAGTTCCAGCTAATGATGGCGGGTTATCTTTAGGGCAAGCAGTTATTACAGCTGCAAAATTAAGAGTATAAATTTAATTCACGCAAAGGCGCAAAGGCGCAAAGAAGATAAAAATGTGTTTAGGAATTCCTGGTCAAATTATCGAAATAACCAACGTTAATCATAAGTTAGCTATTGTTAATGTTGGTGGTGTTAAGCGTCAAGTAAATATTGCCTGTATCGTTGACGAAGAACATCCGCCTGAAGCTTGTATTGGAGATTGGGTATTAGTGCATGTTGGCTTTGCGATGAATCGAATTAATGAGCAAGAAGCAGCAGAAACATTAGAGTTGTTACAAGAATTAGCAGCAGCACAAGTAACAGTTATTAATTAATTAATTAACTGATTACATTTAGCACTTACTATTTCTTTCTTTGCGTCTTTGCGTGAAGCAATAAAACTACTTGTCATTTCCTATGAAATACGTTGATGAATTCCGCGAAAGAGAAAAAGCTGAAGCCTTACGCCGTGAAATTGCAAAATTGTGCCAGCAAATAGAAAAACCTCTAAAAATCATGGAAGTGTGCGGCGGGCATACTCACTCTATATTTAAATACGGCATTGAAGAAATTTTACCCGATCGCATTGAATTAATTCACGGGCCTGGTTGTCCAGTATGCGTTATGCCAAAGGGGAGGTTAGATGATGCGATCGCTATCTCTCAAAATCCTAACGTCATCTTTGCCACATTTGGCGATGCCATGCGAGTTCCTGGTTCCAAAACAAGTTTACTCCAAGCCAGGGCGCAAGGTGCAGACATTCGTATAGTGTACTCTCCTTTAGATAGCCTGCAAATTGCCAAAGATAACCCCAACAAAGAAGTAGTTTTTTTCGCTTTAGGTTTTGAAACCACAGCCCCCAGTACCGCCTTCACTATTCTGCAAGCAGCAACTGAAGAAATTCCTAACTTCAGTATGTTTTCCAATCATGTCCTTGTGATTCCCGCCCTCAAAGCACTATTAGATAATCCAGATTTACAACTTGATGGATTTGTTGGGCCTGGTCATGTCAGCATGGTAATTGGTACTGAGCCTTATGAATTTATTTCCCAACAATATAATAAGCCAATTGTCGTTTCAGGATTTGAACCTTTAGATATTCTCCAATCTATTTGGATGGTATTGCAACAGCTATTAGAAAATCGTTGCGAAGTTGAAAACCAATATAATCGAATTGTCCAAAAAGCTGGGAATAAAGTAGCACTAGAAGCCATCAATAAAGTATTTGCTGTACGAGATACTTTCGATTGGCGTGGTTTGGGTGATATCCCTTATTCAGGATTAAAAATCCAACCTGAATATGCTCAATTTGATGCTGAACTTAAATTTACTATTCCTAATCTCAAAGTAGCCGACCATAAAGCTTGTAAATGTGGAGAAATTCTCAAAGGAGTATTAAAACCTTGGGAATGCAAAGTATTTGGTACAGCTTGCACACCCGAAACACCCATTGGCACTTGTATGGTATCTTCTGAAGGTGCTTGTGCAGCTTATTATAAATATGGCCGACTCTCTACTATGGCTAAAAAAGTAATAGCTGAAAAACCAAAAGTAACCATAACCCAAGAACCTCTCCCCGCCTGCGGTTTCTCTTTAGACTAACCCTAAATTATACCATTAGAGGGTAACTCAAATGCCATTCATTACAGTCCAAATTGCCAAAGGACACTCCATCGAAAAAAAGCGCCAACTAGTCAAAGCCATCACCGATGCACTTGTCGCCACTTTGAATTCCAAGCCAGAATGGATAACCATTCACATTGATGAATTTGAACGCGAAAATTGGGCAGTTGGAGGTCAACTACATTCTGACAAACATAGTGGTAGACACGAAGAAAAAGGTAAATAAAACTCCTCAACTCTCTCTTTGCGTCTTTGCGTCTTTGCGTGATATCCCTTCAACAATTCACCTTAATTAAATGCACTTCCCTTCCAATAACCAAATAAAAAATTCTCTTTCTCGCCGTCGCCATAAAATACAAGACACTCACATAACTCTCGCACATGGTAGCGGTGGTAAAGCCATGCGTGATTTAATTGACGATATCTTTGTTAATACTTTTGATAACCCAATTCTCTCTCAATTAGAAGACCAAGCAACCTTAAATTTAGCCCCACTTTTACAACAAGGAGACAGACTCGCTTTTACCACAGATTCTTATGTTGTAGATCCTTTATTTTTTCCCGGTAGCGATATCGGAGAATTAGCCATCAACGGCACGGTTAACGATTTAGCTGTCAGTGGCGCTAAACCTTTATATCTAACTTGTAGCGTTATTTTAGAAGAAGGATTACCAGTAGAAACTTTGCGACGTGTTGCAGCCAGCATGAAATCAGCTGCAACAAAAGCTGGCGTTCAAATTATCACTGGTGACACAAAAGTTGTACATCGCGGTGCTGCCGATAAACTGTTTATTAATACTGCTGGTATTGGTGTCATCCCACGAGGGATTAACATTTCTGCCCAGAATATCCAGCCTGGAGATGCTGTAATTATTAATGGTGAATTAGGCAATCATGGGGCAGCAATTTTAATTGCCCGTGGAGAATTAGCTTTAGAAACTAATATTCAAAGTGACTGTCAGCCGTTGCATGATTTAGTTGCAAGCATCCTCAATATCTGTCCCAACATTCATGCAATGCGAGATCTGACACGCGGAGGTTTAGCGACAGTTTTAAATGAATTTGCCGTCACTTCCGATGTGGGAATTCGCCTCTACGAAGAATCTATTCCAGTACGTGAAGAGGTAAAAGGTTTTTGCGAAATTTTGGGTTTAGATCCATTTTATTTAGCTAACGAAGGTAAGTTAGTTGTAGTAGCAAAAAAAGAGAATGCCGAATCTATTTTATCAGCGATGAAATCTCATCCCGCAGGAAAGGATGCTTGTATTATTGGGGAAGTAATAACTTCACCTCCAGGTATTGTGTTGTTAAAAACAATTTTCGGTGCAGAACGTATTGTTGATATGTTAGTAGGCGACCAATTGCCACGAATTTGTTAATATTTAAGATATTTTTATATGCATGAATTAGGAATTACGCAAAATATTGTAGCTATTGTAGCTGAACACGCTAAAGGTGCAAAAGTACAGCGAGTTTCATTAGAAATTGGTAAACTTTCAGCTATTATGCCCGATGCTATTCGATTTTGTTTTGATATTTGCACTCAAGGTACAGTTTTACAAGGTGCGACATTAGAAATTTTGGAAATTCCCGGTTTGGCACGATGTCGCCAATGCAATGCAGAAATTTATTTAGATAAACCATTTGGTATCTGTAACTGCGGTAGCGTGAAATTAGATTTAATATCTGGTGAAGAACTCAAAATTAAAGAAATAGAAATAGAGGAATTATGTGTGTAACCTGCGGTTGTTCTGATGATGGCGAAACCAAAATTATCAATCTAGAAGTAAGTGAAGCTGAACAAAATCATCATCATACTCACACTTTAGCTGATGGCACTGTGATTACTCATTCCCACAGTCACGATACTCATACAGAAGCATCTGAATTTCATGCCAAAATACATGGCACAACTATATCATTAGAACAGGATATATTAGCAAAAAATAATTTAATAGCAGCCCAAAATCGCGGATGGTTTAAAGGCAGAAATATTGTCGCTTTAAATTTAATGAGTTCTCCCGGTGCAGGGAAAACAACTCTTTTAACTCGCACTATCAATGATTTAAAACATCAGGTATCTATTAGTGTGATTGAAGGCGACCAGGAAACTACTAACGATGCTAAAAAAATTCAAGAAACAGGTTGTAAAGTCGTCCAAATTAACACCGGAACAGGCTGTCATTTAGATGCATCAATGATAGACAGAGGTTTACAACAACTAAATCCACCGCTAAATTCAGTTGTGATGATTGAAAATGTGGGAAATTTAGTTTGTCCAGCTTTATTTGATTTAGGAGAATTTTCTAAAGTAGTAATTCTCTCTGTCACGGAAGGTGAAGATAAACCGATAAAATATCCTCACATGTTCCGCGCTAGCGACATCATGATTTTGACTAAAATTGATTTGCTACCTTACGTGCAATTTGATGTGCAAAAGTGCATAGAATACGCGAAGCAAGTTAATCCCAAAATTCAGATTTTTGAAGTTTCTGCAACTACTGGTTTAGGGTTAGATAATTGGTATAAATGGCTAACTGAAAAGATAACAAATATGTCAGCAGTAATTACGGCGTGAATAAAATGCTATGCAGTTTTGGCTAAATTAGAAAAATAGCGATCGCCACCCTTTTCAACTATCAACTTACTCACAAATTCTCTGTAATTCTTCAACTGTATTTAGCGTTTTAATAGCCTGTTGAATCGCTTTTAATCGCTGTAAATCTGTGATTTGGTAAATCATCGGCATTAAATCTAAGCCAGGAGTACCAAATTTAATTTCCAGTGCTAATTCAATACCGGAATATAATTCCTCTCGTCGTCCTCGTGCTTCTCCTTCACGTAAAATTTCTTGATACCAAGGCGACTCACGCAATACAGCCATATCCCACCTCATGATTTCTTGGACTAGGGCACTCTCTATTACAAACGTAGCAAAAAATGCCAAAACTGTTTCCAGTTGATTTAATTGTTCATCCGCACGGAGAACTTGCAAGGCTTCTCGAATTATAACTTCGTTTTCGCCACCTTTGAGGATGGGTACAAAGGGAATTAAGGATGGTAATGGTGTCTCAAAGACAGTATTTACATCAACTTCCCAGAGGTTAATTACTCGATAATCTTGAGTTGCTTTTAAGCCTGCGACATTTGATGTATATGTTGTAGGTATTTCTGTGTTAGTTCCTTTAAGAATGTTAATTAATACTGGATAGGTAGGTAAATTATATTTTTCTTCAGCCAGTGCTGCATAAGCACGCATTCGTCGCGGCATTTCGGGTTTATAGCGCAGTTGTAATTCATTGATAACAAGAAACTTACCATACTGCGGATTTTCTACACGGATGAGTACATCACTTTGTCTACTCAGCCATTGAAATTCTGAGTTGAGAATTTCACCTACAATAACATCAGGAATTTGTGTTACCCATTTTACCCAATTATCGGGTGCAAGACTGATTAGGCGTTTAGTACTGATATCAGCAGGTTTGGACATAAGCAAGCTAGATATAAAAAACGAACTTCACAAAGAAATTTTATAACTTGCAAAAGCAGAAACATTAAAGTAAATAATTCTTTTCAAATGACAACACCCTGCACTCTAAGAGTACAGGGTGTGAGACAATATAATGTTTATTGACCTCAAAGCCAATCTCGATAAGCCGAAATTTCATTGACACCAATTTCAAAAGGCGTTCCTTTGCCAAATGGTGGATAAACGCGAATTTTGGCGTTAGTAGAAAACCTTTCTAAGCGATTACCTAACTGGGGGATATTGCTGACAATATGCCAGTAAGATACTATGTCAGGGCAGTCAATAATTAATGTGAGAATGTTGGCATTTGTTGTCAGATACCACTGACAATTAGATAAGAGTACTCGCGTAATGCGATCGCAGGCTAAAAAAAAGCATCTGCCTGTAGACTGTTCTAACTCCATCTGCAACATTCCATCCTCTCTTGTTACCTCAGCTGGAGGTAAATCATCAGGAGGTAGCAGGTATAATTTAGAAGACATAATTTCGCACCTCTTGGTTGTAGCGCGTCAAACTCTCCAGGTTTTTTTGCACATCTAAAGATGAGGGTTTGAGTGCTAGCGTACCTACATTTAATTCGTCCTGAAATTTTTTGATTTTGTCTCGACAAATCTCCACATCACCAATAATTGAGTTTTCAATCAAATAGTCTTCATCGAAACAAATGTTTGTGCGATCGAATGGTTTATGACCCGGATTCGCACTATTTTGCATTACTTGGGCCGAATTAGCTTTCATTTTTTGGCTGAATTGGCGAATGAAAGGTAACGCTTCACTCACTGCCTCATCAAATGTTTTGCCAACATAAAAGAAGCGTGCCAGCACGAAGTTTTCTGCACCACTAGTATTTAACGCTTGATATTTGGCAATGGTATTTTTCAATCTCTCTAGGGAGAACGGTGGGCCACCCATCAAACTGAAGGAATGTTTGGCGGCAAACTCGATACCATCATCACCACCAGTGGCAACATACACGGGAATTTTTGGCTGCAATGGTTTGGGATAAATTGTCAGGCGATCGCATTGATAATATTGCCCATTAAATGATACGTTAGTTTCATATAAAAGCTTTTCAATCAATGCCATTGCCTCTAACATTTTGGGACGCGATTCACTCATTGGTGTTGCAAAATGTTTGTTTTGTTGAGGAAAAGGCCCTCCTTTGGCAACTCCAAATAATAATCGTCCATTGCACAAATTATCCAAAGTGGCGATGTCCTCTGCTACCCTAATCGGGTTGTGAAATGGCAGTAACACCGCTGCTGTGCCTAATTTGATACTTGAAGTCAATCCCGCCAAGTGTGCCATTAACACTAACATGGATGGGCTAAGATTGGATTCACTAAAATGATGCTCACTCACCCAGGCTTCTTCAAAGCCTAAGCTTTCTGCCTGTTTTATCAGGGTTACTTGCTCAAAAATGGCACGGCGAGCATCTTGGTGATGATTTTCGTAATTGCAGAAAATTCCAGTTTTCATTACTTGCGTTGATACTTTTTACCCACCGTGTGTGCTGGCTATTTTAGTAGTCTGTCAAGACAACTTTGCTCGATTTAAAACTCTCCCTGTCACCCTGAAACCGTCAATTTTAGCTTGACAAACTGGCTTGACAAACTACTAAGTAGCAACCCACTGCAACTCTAACCATAGGCGTGGATTGTTTTGTTTGAGCTTCGACATTGGATCGCGCAATAATCGCTTGGCGTTTATGCAAACTACCTGCATTAGACCCATGTTGTCTGCTACTTCTCGAAGTATTTCTTTTTGAGCTTGCACATAGGGAATCATTTCAGCAGAGCAATAAATTCCTATATACTGCAAGCGTCTAGCAGGTCGTCCCCAAAAACAGGTAATGACTTTCACATAACACCCGTCTAGTAATTCCCCAACTTGTGGATAGTAGTGGTTGACGACTCTTGTGAATTCTTTAGCTAAGATGTCTTCAGCAATCATTTCAACTGATATTTCTGTAGCGTCCGTCACTCTATTTTAATATAACATAATTTTGTCAATTAAATCTGACAATTTACGTTATGTAATAGAAAGAAAGTATTAAAACAGAATTCAGAATTCACAATTTAGAATTCAGGGATATTTAGGGTGCGTTGTCACGCCGATAAAAGCACCTTGAATTGTTGATGTTTTGTTATACCGTAGGCTAATACACCCTACATTTTCTGACTCCTGAATTCTAAATTTTGCTGCATATTACACAAAAAGAGGTATACCTGATTTGGTACACCTCTAATTGCTTCTGATTCCTGAATTCTGAATTCTGAATTCTTAACTTTTAATTTTTAATTCTTATTATCGAGCATTACGTTCGCAAACTAAAACCTCTGCAACAATATCCGGCACACTTACGAAGTCTGTAAATCCTTCAGAACCATTAATTGGTGAAATAAATGTATAGTTTGGATCGCACACTCCATTGTCATACACTTGAATAAACCAACGATCTGGAAATCCTTCTACACCTAGTTCTACAATGTACCAACTCTCGCCAAATAGACGAGAGTTAAAGATTGTAAACCACTCTCTATTTTCTTCTGAAATGTTCCAATCTGCCATGAGTAGCTCTAAAGCTATTTGTCCGGCATCAGTTGAAGTCAATAGCATTTTTACTCCTTATTAGCAACTTCAGAATTGGGAACTTCCGGATATAAACCTAGTTGTTTAGCTAGTTCACGCGCTACAAAAAATAAAAATTTGGCGCCATCTTGATTGCCTTCATGGGCAAACATAGTTGCTACTTGTAACATTGTTTCTACTAAACCAGAATCAATTAATTCTGGCTGAGATTCTAAAACTTCTGGCTCGTGACCATTAGGGCATTTCAGTAGTTCATCAATCAGGTTAAAATACAAGTGTTGGCGTTGTTCTGTCATGGTTAATTTCTGGATTTGAATGAACAAAATTGGAGCGTAACCAGAGAGTTTCAAATCTCTAAATAAGTCTGGTAGTACCAGAACACTTACTGCTCAATACTTTGCTGCCACAGCCTTTCTAACATTTCAACTTGTTCTTTTAAAACAGCAGCACGATAAACAAGATATCTGTCGTAAAAGATAATACCTAACCCAACACAAATCGGGGTTAACAAGAAGAACCATTGGAGGATTGTGCCAAGTTTATATTGCTCAGTAACAGTCAGCATTTGATTAACCAGATTTTGCTCAGAGGCTTGTATACTAGTCTGAGGTAATGGTATATTTTCTGTCTGGGGAGTCAGAGCGATCGCTGCACTAGTCTTATTAACTTCGCATGTCTTATTCTGTGATTCTAATAACTCAATATGTCGCTCCCAAATTATGCCAAATACTACTAGCCCTGGAGAAAGCACTGCTAAGGTAACTACACAAACTGTAAGAACATTTAAAAATTTGGCTTTCATCTTGGCTCTCCCTTGCTAGGTAGTATGCACCCAGTAAGAAAATATCTTTTGCTGTTTACCTAAAGTAGTTATCGATATATTTCTACTTCTCAAACAGTTATGATGCTAAAATATGTGTAGAAGGTAATTTTAGAATCGTTAGTTGTCAGTTATTTATCTAATTACTACTGACTATTAACTATTGAGCAACTACCAAACTTTTCACAAAAAATAGGAATCTTTCGCCAGAAATAACGCCCTCATATCCTGGAAGTTCTTTTCATCCTACTCTCAAAAGAGAGATTAAGAAGTCCCCCCTAGTTCACTAAGCTTTCGCTTAGGAATGTTGGGGGGTAGAGGGGAATCTCTGCGTAAATCCTATACGATTTATATCAGTCGCCTCTCCACAAAACAGTTTACCCTAGCCCTATTAAAATTATTAAATTTATTAAAACAGTACTCAAAGCCTGTAATCATTGCTTGATAAGTATTTTAAAAATTCATTGGGGTATGGGTGCTAGTGTTTTTCAAACGGGGTTCTAGTATTTTCGAGGTGGGGTTCTAGTGTGTGGAGTACTCAACCTCAAAGCAATGTAGACAAGCATCAAAGGCTGTTTATTGAAAAATTTTGGACGGACAAAATCTGTACTCAAAACTAAATATCAATGTCTTTTGATAAGGATAGACTGAATAAGTAGAAAAAGCAATTAAATTTGATCGCAGTAATTGATATTTCCCTAACAAATTGAATTCTAGCGATTAATATTTTGATTATTTTTTGAAAAGTTCTTTTTAAACTTATATATTTTGTGAATGAGTTAAAATACATAGTACATCCACTCATCTACATTCTAAATAAAAATTCGATACTAAGAAGGAGGCAATACAGTATATTAGGTTTCCATAAACAACCAACTGCCATTGAAAATTCAGAATTTATCGGGAGTTTTGCATGATTGGCATATTGATTCATCAAGTTTTCTGCTGATTATGTAACTATTCTGATTTCTGTATTCTGGGTTATGAATTCTTATCGCTCAACTACAAAATCAATACACAAAAGCTTATTGTTATAAATAGATACTCTGCACTAAAAGTTAGAATTTTAGGGGTTAAATAATGCGGATTGCTAAAGACGTAACAGAACTTATTGGACGAACTCCTTTAGTTGAACTGAACAAAATTCCTCAAGCTGAGGGAGTGGTAGCAAGAATAGTTGTCAAACTCGAAGGTATGAACCCAGCGGCTTCAGTGAAAGACCGCATAGGCATAAGTATGGTACTCTCGGCTGAAGCAGAGGGTTTAATTGAGCCTGGAAAAACTGTTTTAGTAGAGCCGACCTCCGGTAATACAGGAATTGCTCTGGCGATGGTGGCAGCGGCGCGGGGCTACAAGTTAATTTTGGCAATGCCAGAAACTATGAGCCATGAACGACGGGCTATGCTCAGAGCTTATGGCGCATCTTTAGAGTTGACACCAGGTACAGAGGGAATGCGGGGAGCAATTCGCAAAGCCGAAGAAATTGTCGCTAATACTCCCAATGCTTATATGCTGCAACAATTCCGCAACGCTGCCAATCCCAAAATCCACCGGGAAACCACCGCCGAAGAAATTTGGGATGATACAGACGGGGAAGTGGATATTGTGATTGCGGGAGTAGGTACTGGTGGGACAATTACTGGGATTGCAGAGGTAATTAAAAGCCGCAAGCCGACTTTTCAAGCGATCGCGGTTGAACCCAGTAACAGCCCAGTCCTCTCAGGTGGTGAAGCCGGGCCTCATAGAATTCAAGGTATTGGCGCCGGATTTGTCCCAGATGTTCTCCGCTTAGAATTAGTTGATGAAGTAATTAGAGTCAGCGATGAACAAGCGATCGCATTTGGGCGACGCTTAGCAAAAGAAGAAGGCTTATTGTCTGGAATATCTTCTGGTGCAGCTTTATGCGCTGCAATTCAAGTAGGTAAACGTCCAGAAAATGCCGGACGTTTAATCGTGATGATTCAGCCTTCCTTCGGTGAACGTTACCTCAGCACCCCCATGTTTCAAGATTTGTCCTTAGAAACTGCTGGCGTCCGGTAAAAACAATACAGAGTAGGGGCACAGCAATGCTATGCCCTTAACTCGTGGTTGAAAAATGCTCTCAAGAAACAACGTGTTATTTTTTGCAGGTCGATGCAATCGCATTGCAAGCCGATGCAATGGCATTGCAGGCCGATGCAATCAAATTGCAGGTCGATGCAATCGTATTGCAAGCCGATGCAATCGAATTGCAGGTCGATGCAATCAAATTGCAGGTCGATGCAATCGAATTGCAAGCCGATGCAATCGCATTGCAGGTCGATGCAATCGAATTGCAGAAGGTTGCTTTGAGATAACCTTAAAAATTATCGTTACTAATGGCTACAACCGCCTTGTTTTTGGTGTTCTTCTCCATGATGCTTACAGCCACCTTGTTCGTGATTATGGTCATGATGACCGTGCTTGCCATTGTGGGCGCAGCCTTGTAAATCCTGATTCATCAGATTTTCGCTCATTTCTCGGAAGGATTCATCCACAGGCTTTAAGCCAATCCAAGCATCAATCTTTTCAACATCAAATCCTACCTCACGGCGTAGGCTTTGCCCGCCGGAGACATCGCCTACTTCTAATAAAGGACGGCGAATCAATAACGGATCTCTCAACATCAGCAGTAAAGCAGTGTCGGCATCAATTTTTTCCGGCACTATCTCACCAGATTTTACCCTTGGGGAAGAACGATTAAACCATTCGGCTACGGGGCGATCGCCAAAAAATGAACGCAACCGTTCAACTGTCCAAGGTTCTGTAAGCAAATCGTATGCTACCACTTCATGGCCAGCAGCCGTGAGCAAAACTTTTTGCTTAGTGCCACCTTTACAGCCTGGTTTACTATAAAAAATTACTCTTGCCATACAACTACCTCTTATACCAATTCGCAATTCGCAATTAAGAACGTGACATATCCTTGGGTGAAGACGCGATGGATCGCGTCTCTACAGAGAATTCTGAATTCAGAATTCTGCTTCAAAAATTCTTAGCCTTATGGGTAAGAAAGTCAAACTCAAACCTTTCTTTCGGATCGGTTTCACCGTAAATGTTAAAAGTCACAGTTGGTTGATCACCCTGTGCTTCTACACAGTGAATTGCATCGGGAGTAAAGCTAATAATATCTCCTGGAAACAGAGTTACTTCTCCCGTATATTCAATTTTGTCCTGAAACTCTGAGCTATGAGTGCGTTGCCAAAAAGTATTTTTTTCCTGACCTTTTAACACCGCTACTACTCCCCACGTCCCATGATTATGAATAGTTGATTTGGTTCCTGGTGCAAATGTTACTGTTTGCACCGTCAACGGAAAACCCAATTCATCATATAGGAGTAAAACAGAGGTTCCCGTTTTGGGAGAAGGTTCTAAATACTGACTCCGCACCCAGTAGGAATTGACGATCAAACGCCTGACGAGCATCCGAATTTCTGGCAAACAACTCGATTCATCTTCCACACTATTGAGAACATCTTCCACCTCAGTTAAAAACCGATAAACGCGGTAATTATCTCTCAATAAATCCCATGCTCTCACAGATTTGCAGGCTTGATACTGACCGTCTCCCGTTAATAGCCAATCCCTACCTTTCATAACTTTTAAAATCTCATTTGAGAAGATTGGATGATAATAATCGGAGAAACATTAGGAAGACTACCTATAGGAGATGTAGTAGGTATGTAGATCGGAGGAATAATAGAGTTATTATTACTCGCAGTTCCTAAAAGAGGATAAGACGATGATGAAGTAGATAACCAATTGTTCATGAAAGTTCACCTTGATTTCAAGAGGGGACTGGGGATTAGGGACTGGGGACTGGGATTAGGCACTAGGAAATAAATGTTTAGGAATACTTGCTCAGTAGTAAATTCCTAATTCCCAATCCCCAGTAGCCAGTACCCAATCCCCACACACTAATTAATCGTCTTCTTCTGCTGGACGTGTCAAAATATCTAGGAGAATTCCGGCTCCAAAATCATGCTTTTCGTCTATCTCTTTGACTTTGGTGCTGATTTCTTTTGCTTGGTCTATTGCTCCTAACTTTGCTAGAACTAATCCAGAGGCAGCATAAGCATTCAAGTACAATCGAATTTGTGGATCTTCCTTGCGATTGACTAATATAGACTTAAGTTGCTCCCAGTCGTCAGGGAATTTTTCTACTTCTTTAATTTTATCTAATAATTTCGTTGTTGTTTGCAGTGCCAGAGAATAATTATTTTTATAATAAAAGAATCGATATGCTGCTACCAAAACATCTGTATTTTCACCAGTTTTGGCTAAGGCTTGTTGAATATATTTTTCAGATTCTGATGTATTTTCCCAATTTTGTGCAGCTAAAATTAATAAACTTTTGATATCATCAGTAACCTGAAACCATGAGAATTTATTTGTATTGAGTTGCATATTAGTGACTGGGGATTGGTGACTGGGGAATGGGGAATAACTCAACATAATTACGAATTACAAATTACGAATTACGAATTGTTAATGCCCCATGCCCAATTTAAAACAGTGTAAGAATGTACACCAAAGTGAAAAGAACAATCCAAATAATGTCTACGAAGTGCCAGTAAATTTCTGCCATTTCGATGAAGGTGTGATTTTTGGCAGTATATAGGCCGGGAATGCGCGATCGCCACAACACAGCTAATATTAATAACAGTCCGATAAACACGTGCAAACCGTGGAAGCCTGTCATTAAATAAAAGCAGTTGGCGAAGACATTGGTAGTCATGCCGTAGCCTAAAGTTGCGTACTCATAAGCCTGACCAATCAAGAAAATTGCTCCCATGATGGCAGTAATTGTGTACCACAGTTGCATTCCCTTGACATTATTCTTTTTAATCGCTGTATCACCGAAGTGAATCACGAAACTGCTGGACACCAGAATAATGGTGTTAATCGTCGGCACGAATAACTCTACTTCTGTTCCTTCCGGTGGCCAAACAGCTGTACTGCTGCGGAAAAACAAATAGGTGGCAAAAAATCCCCCGAACATCAGGGATTCAGAGACGAGGAATGTTAACAGTCCCCAAACTCTTAAATCTGGATGTTCTTCATGATGTCCTGCGCTGTCGTGTTCTGTTGTAGCTATAGTCATAAATTTGTTGGCAAAAAGGTGACTGGGATTGGGGACTGGGCTAATATCTGACATGATTTTCAATTAGCCCGCCCAGTAGCGAATTCTCTGCGTACCTTTGCGCTTAACTCTGCGGTTCTACCCTACGGGAAGGCGAAGCGCCTATGCGTTTAAATTTCAACCCTCAATTCGCCACGACTTTACTCAAAGCTTTACTAAGCACTAGCTTCCGGTGTCGCTGCTGGCTGTACTTCAGTACTATGACCGTGACCGTAGTCATAAGGGCCATGAGTGACAACCGGCAATACTTCCCAGTTTTCAATGGCGGGTGGTGAGCTAGTTGTCCATTCTAAGGTCAAAGCTTGCCAAGGATTATCGCCTGCTGGCTGTCCCTTAATCCAACTTTGAATAATGTTGATGGCGAAGGGAATTACTGATATCCCCAAAACAAATGAACCAAAGGTACAAATTTGATTGAGGTCGATGAATTGTGGGTCATACATTGCAACTCTTCGCGGCATTCCTTGTAAACCCAATTCGTGCATGGGTAGGAAGGTTAAATTCGTGCCGATTAAGGTGAGGAAAAAGTGAATGCGTCCCCAGGTTTCATTCAACATCCGTCCGGTCATTTTGGGGAACCAGTGATAAATGCCGGCGTAAATGCCAAACACGGAACCGCCAAACAGAACGTAGTGGAAGTGCGCGACTACATAATAGGTGTCGTGGACGTGAACATCAAAAGGGGCTGTGCCCATTGTCACGCCGCTTAAGCCGCCCATGACGAACATGGATAATAAGCCTATGGCGAAAAGCATCGCGCTGGTGAAGCGAATTTTACCACCCCAAAGGGTAGCAACCCAGCCGAAAATCTTGACGCCAGTGGGAACGGCAACAAGTAAGGTGGAGATGGTGAAGAACATCCGCATCCAACCAGGTGTACCACTGGTAAACATGTGGTGTACCCAGACGAACAAACCGACGACGCAGATGGCTACACTTGAATAAGCGATCGCTTTATAACCAAAAATTGGCTTACGGGCATGAACTGGAATCACTTCGGACATAATGCCGAAGATGGGCAGAATCATTAAATATACTGCCGGGTGGGAATAAAACCAGAATAAGTGTTGATAAATTACAACGTTACCGCCTGCATCTGGTTTAAAGAAGGAGGTGCCAAAGTTGAGGTCAAACAATAGCAGAATTAAACCTGCTGCTAATACAGGTGTGGAGAGAAGCGCCAGAATTGAGGTTGCCAAGATTGCCCAGCAAAACAGGGGAACTTGATCCCATTTCATGCTGGGAACCTTCATCATCAAAATGGTGATCACAAAGTTCAGCGAACCCAAAATTGAAGAAGTTCCCACTAAAACGATCGCCAGTATCCACATTGTTTGGGCGATGGGTGCTGTCACCAAGCTCAAAGGTGGATAAGCTGTCCAACCTGATTGCGAACCGCCAAACAGGAAACTACCTAAAATGAGCGCACCTGCTGGTGGGTTTAGCCAAAAGGCGATCGCATTCAGCTTCGGGAAAGCCATATCCCTAGCACCAACCATCAAGGGTACTAAAAAGTTACCAAATCCCCCAATGGCGCTGGGAACAATCCACAGGAAGATCATAATCGTCCCGTGATTGGTCATGAAAGCGTTATACAGATTGGGGTCGAGCCAATCTGCATCAGGCGTTGCTAATTCGACGCGGAGAGCGATCGCCATCAGTCCGCCGATGAGATAGAACACAAACGCCGTAACAAGATATTGGATACCAATAACCTTGTGGTCAATATTAAATGTGAAATAGTCCTGCCATTTCCACGGCTTTTGATGAGAGGTGTGGGCGATCGCCAGAGTTTCTGGCTTCTTTTCTTCTGGTGGAGTGTTCGGTGGAAATTCTACCTGTGTCATATTTTTGCCTTTTGTTGTTTGTCCTTCGCCATTTGTCTTTTGTTTGCCACTTACTAACGACCAATGACCAATGACCAATGACTAATGACTTTTAACAACTGACTTCAGAGTTGCAGCACTAATCCCCATATCGTGGACGTGAGGCGCGAGGAACTCTGATGTTGATAACTCAGCAGGGTTAACTGCAACAATTTGTGAGTTTTGCTTTTGAGCAACTTGGTTTTCTGTCAACCAGGTTTGATATTCTTCTGGTGTGTGGACAATTACCTGTGTCCGCATAGATCCGTGGTAACCACCGCACAATTCAGCACAAACTACGGGATATGTGCCTGGCTTGGTGGCGACAAATCTTAGTTGCGTGGGTATACCGGGAAGTGCATCTTGCTTCAACCGGAAGTTTGGCACCCAGAATGAGTGAATTACATCATCTGCTGAAAGGTTGAGTTGCACATCAGCACCGACGGGAATGTGCAATTCTCCGGAAGTAATGCCAGTTTCAGGATAGTTAAATATCCAAGCGTACTGGATGCCTTTGACATCAACAACTAAGTCAGCTGGTTTGCCTTCGGTACTAGGAGAGGCACCAAAACCAATTTTCGGCGCTGTTGTTGGTTCGGGGGTGTCATTGAGAGTGGCTGCAATTGCACTCCCACTCGTATGATGAACATGAGCTACTGAATGCGGATGACCGGCAGCTTCAAAGCCTCCCATACGGTTAAAAACATCTACGCTGTAGATGCCTAAACACAAGACAATAATTGTGGGAATTGCTGTCCAAAAAACTTCTAAAGGCAAATTGCCTTCTACTGGTAAGCCATCGGTGTCATCTCCCCGACGCCGACGATACTTAACCAAAAAAATCACAATTGTTCCTTCTACTACTAAGAAGAGAGCGATCGCAATGGTAAACATAACGTTGAAAAAACCGTCTACCAAAGGCGCTTGTTCCGATGCTTGTACCGGCAGTAGAGTGTGATTTTGACCAATCCAAATGCTAATTGCTGTGACTACTATCCCAGCAACCAGAGTCCATAGTGAAACAGGAACTTGTTGCATACATACTACCTGCTCTGTAAACCGTCTTTTAAGGTTCTGGGAATTGGGGATTGAGGACTGGGGATTGGGTACTAGGAATTGGGTATTGGCTATTAGAAAAACTCTTTCTTGTCTGCTCATTCCTTAGTCCCTAATCACTAATCCCCAGTTCCTAATCCCCAGTCCCCAGTCCTCAGTCCCTCACTTCACTTAATTAACTTTCTAACGTGCAGCAATAAAAAATGGGGGAAACTTCCAGATTTTTTTCATATCTTTCCCCCAGAAAATTATCAATTATATTTCAATTGCTATGACAAAGGAAGCTCACCTGCTTCCAGAAAAGCTAGTTGTTCCAGAGACACAGTTGATCCTAATATCGATCGGGCTATACTATCAGCAAGTTTAAATTTGTCAATAACAAACATATTACGATTTACGCATTTGTCTACTGTGAACTTTTTACCTAGTTCAAGTAAATATATACATTCCCCTCTAGTTACCTTGCTGGGTACATTTGCCCTTTCTACAAACAGTGCCTCCTTGGATGAACAACAATATTGACTAACTCCAAAAACCTTAATTGTTTAATGCAACATGAGTGTAGCAGTTCTTGGGACAAATCCGCGAACAAGCTTCACAACCAATACAGTTTTCTGGATAACTAACTGCCATAACTTTACGTTCAATTTCTTCATCATCTTCGTCTTCTACAAATTCCCCTTCTTCGTTGAGTGCCTTCAAACCTAGTACATTGTATCCGCATACTTTAATACATCTGCCACAGCCGATACATTTGTCTTTGTCAATTTCTTGAGCAAATTTAGGTGTCCAAGACTTACCACCAAATGTCAAACCTGTTAGTTGTGCCATGAATTAATCCTCGGCAATTTTGCCTTGCAATTTGTTCCTACTTTAATCATTATATTATCCTAATATTTTGCTTTTTTTAGATTAAATATTGATTTTTTATCATCAAAACTTGATGACTTTTAATCTAATATTTTATTGTTTTTGTTTTTCAATATATAGATGAAATTTATTGCCAACAATTATCATATGACTTTGGTGAGTTAAATGTTTGTTTAGCCTATCTCAGCAATAATTTTGATTTACAAAAGATATAAATATTTTTCAAAAAGTGATGATATTGTTTTTCAAGTATTTTTATATCCAGGCAAATAAATAGATAATCACAGTATCCATATATACAAAAATGAATGTTTATCAGTCACATTTTGATATGTGCAATATGTATTTTTTAAAGCAACAATTCTGGATTTATCCTTTTATTGAATATTTAGAAAAATGCTGACAAAGTAAAGATTATCCTTTTATCTTGCTTCCCTAGATGAAACAGAGCTTATCATGAAGAAAGTGTAAACTTTATAGCAGAATATTATGAAGCATTAAATATTAAAATTATTAATAAATCTCATGAAAGGTAATTGCAAAAAATTTAAATGTTGTCTAAAAAGACTTTGGGTAAGGTTTCGCGGTTAAATATAAAATGTTCATTAAGTACATATTTAAGAAAATGTTAAGATTTTTTTCTAAGCTCATTACGAACAACTTAATCATTTAATTTATGAAATGTATATTTAATAAAGAAGCTAATATTAGGCTCAGTTTGAAAGCCTTAAATACCTTTCAATTTGGATGCAAAGTCAAGCATATGGATGTGGGGAGTTAGTAAGCTGGTATGCATCCAAGTTGCATATTCTCTGGTTAAGCCTGTCCTTTGTCCGTTGTCATTTACTAATGACAACGGACAAAGGACAAATGACAACAGACAAATAAAGTGAATATGTGTTTTAGCTGAGGGCGAGAAAAGATTATTCTCGCCAAAAGGATAATGTGGTAGCGAGTGATGAATAAACAGGACTCATCCAGGGGAGACCTGAGCCAGACATCTCAACGATTAGAGTGGGAAAAGAGCCAGATGCCTTATACAATTCCTAACAACAGTTGCGTTGGATGTGATAATTGCCGCCCCCAATGTCCTACGGGTGCAATCAAAATAGAGGACGATGAATACTGGATCGATCCTTATCTTTGTAACAATTGTGAGGGTTATTATCCACAACCACAATGTGTAATTGCTTGCCCAACTAATTCTCCCATTCCTTGGCAGGCGAAGAAGGGGAGATGCAAAGTTGAGCCGAGAGATGCTACCAGTTTAGACTTGTTTTCTAACGGAAAGAATAATCCATTTGCTTCAGCGATCGCTATTTGGGAAGCTTGTAATGTATTGGCACAGCGCACATCCTTACATTGGGATAGTGATGAAGAAGGTTATTTGTGTTATGGCAGACAAGTCAACCAAGGTAAAGGAGCGATCGCTTTTCACATCCAAGATCCATTTAAGGTGAACGACAAAGCCACAGATTTAACAGCAATTGAGGGGTTAGATATTAGAGCTGCTTGCATACATCTGATTTTTGCGGCTTATGCCACAGCTTTAGATCAACCTTGGGAGCAGGAATTTGCGATCGATGAGCGCCAAATCGAAAAATATTTAGGGATGGAGAAACGCAAAGACTTAAACAAAGCTGCCAAGCTGGCTTTAATGAAAAATCTTGTTCAGCAAGCTTGCTCACTGATTATCTCCATCGACTGGCCTCAACAAGGCCGAGTTAACGGATTCTCTGTCACACAAACCCGTTTATGGCACTTAGTGGACATTCAGCACCACTTTCAAGAAGACGCTCTCGGATGCAAATATCTAATTGGGCTAACTTTTAAAGTAAAAGCTGGTATTTGGGCACAATATTTCTTAAACAAACAAGCATGTAAAGACCGAACCGCATTCTATCAATATGGCAGTCTCCCTAAAACCCTGCCAACCACAGTCATGAGCATTTGGCAACAACATGAAGGAGCAGTCCGACTCATGTTGTGGTTGTTGTTTAAAACCAAAATGGGCAAAGAACAACGCATTACTGTTCCTACCTTGCTGCGTATTGCTTACGGTGAAGAAAAAGTCGCCCTCGCATCCAGACAACGAGAAGAACGCAAACGCCTACTCCGAACTTTTGAAAGCGATTTGGAAATTCTCAATCATTACGGAATGAAACCAATCTTCGATCCAGTTACCTACCCACCAGAAATTCAACCCTTGTGGGCAAAGTTAATGGATATCCCTGAAGATCCAGACGAAGCATTGGAATTTTGGACTAATGACGGTGGTGCCGAAACTCGCCTCACAGACACAGGCCCTCGTGGTAAATGGAATCTACTGATGAATGCCCGGATTTTGGCTTTTGAACTACCACCAGAATGGGAACAACAAATCTCAGAATCACACAAAAAGCAGCGTCGAACTGTTAAGAATAAAAGAAAGTCGGCACCCACAGGAGATTTGTTGGGAGAACAAATTTTGGAAGCGCGAAAAAATTTGAATCTCTCCCAAAGAGAATTAGCAAAGCTAGCAGGTAAAAGCCAAAGCTGGATTCGAGATATCGAAAATGGTCGTTTAAAAGCCAAATTAGAAGATCAAGCACTATTGCGAAAAGTCTTAAATATGGCTTAAGAAGAAAGAATTCAGGAGTCAAAATTCAGAATTCAGAATGAGTTTTGTATGACTTGCGGATGAATAACTGGTGAAACACCAGACCAAATTTTCAATTTGGTGCTTCTAGCTGGTGAATCTAAATTCCCTGCTTCAAGCATTCCTAAATTCTGAATTCTGATTCCTGTTTATGTACTATAAGTCATTACCTTAGTAGAAGTAAGCCAAACACTAGCTACACTATATTTAGCAATCACTGACTCTTGTGCAGAATTGCATGAACTCTTAACTTTTTGTGCCTTAGTTACATCTTTCACAACTTTAGCCTGGTAAGTGTAGAGAGAACCAGAAGTGTTTTCAAAACTTAGCTCAGCGAGAATCGTGTTATTGTCTAAACTTTGTTCTAAGATTTTACCTGCAACTTTGTAGTTGAACCAATCCCATCCTTGACTAAAGATTAGTTCTCTTTCCAAAATCTGAAGTGCAGCAGGTAAAATTCCCCAACCCCGATAGACTTTATGCAAGCATTGAATATCACCAGTACGAGTCAAAATTGACGTGAATGAATCTCCATCGACAGCACCGTAGTATCTTCCTTCTGGCAAGTCTATAATTGTTGGCGCAAACCTATGTCCACCAAGGTGTGATGATTTCCAAATCCGCACATTGTCTAAGCCCAAATCACAAATAGTCGCTGTAGCATGAAAATAAAAGGGATTTCCGTATCTGGCACAGCACTTATCATGGCTACCATGAGTACACACTAAAATATCTCTAGTTGCACTAGCTTCAACTTCAGAATTAGAGCCTATACCCCATAACCATTTTTGCACAACTGCTGCTACCTGCTCAATATTTGATAGTATAAACTCTTGCTTATAGTATCCATTGCTCAACTCCTCTTTTTTCTGATAAATCAAAAGCGTAGTGTGGTTGACTTTGTGTGATAAATCATTAGCAATTAAGAGGAATCTAATTGGTAGTTTTGCACGTTTGACTTCCTCTATTAAAGTCCTCAAATTCTCTGGCACCCATTTAGAATTAAACGCTTCTGATGTCCAAGGTGGAGGGCACTCAACTAAAATATAAGTTTGGTAATTGGTGGCGCTACCAATAATATCTTCTCCTGCTTGCCGTGAATAATCAGAACAAAAAAAGGTATTCATCTAACTATACTCATTAATGTATTTTATCGACAAAATGTGTTGCTGACTACAGTTGTGTTCTTCGCTACAATATCCTTGATCCAAGGAAATAAAAAAGAACAATATGCATTTCCCAGTTAAAACTAGGTAGCCACTTTATAACATCATTGTTGATTAATCTTGTGGCAATTAATCAATTCTCCACAATAGAGATAAACAGTGTCAAGAGATATTTTTCCGTAGCAGCAGCGTTAATTTTGTATTTAGTTTTATTGTTATTTGGTATTTCATAAATTTTCCCTTACTGAAACTTGGCTTTTCTAAACTTAATTTTTTTAGCAAAATCAATATTCTAATGTATCTATCTATGTATACATATTAGGAATTATTCTCAATATTTAGAGAAAAATAAAAATAACTAGGCTTGGCGTAGCCAGCTGACTTGGGGCGATCGCACTCCCCCACCCTTTATAGTTTAAGGCGGGCAAAATGCTTAGCCCACAAGAATCATCACTAGATTGTAGCAATGCCAAATAGTTAATTTAGCTGTAATGCTTTAGTACCCTGTACTCCATGCCCGATACGTTAACGATTGAGACTAGTGACTGATTATTTAGCAGCGTCACTAACATCAGCATTAACAAACCTAGTATTACCCTGTTACCTAATCTAACTTCCTGAAAATCGCATCAGGACTTGACTTTAGGTATATGCCTTGACTGTAACTGAAGTCAATAATAAATGCAAGTACTTGACAATTGTTATATTTTCTTTACAGTTTTTCGCCTCCAGGAGGTTGCTTAAATTCGGGTAAATGGGCATTTCATTGTAAAAAGGTGTTACTAAAATAAGGATTACTACTTTTTAGATAATAGATAATATTTCTCAATTATAGCAACTGTACTGAGGGCGTCTAGTTGTCCCTACGAACTGTAACTAATGACTAATGATTCCTTGATAGTACAAAGCAAGCGGATTTATTCGTAGACTCAATCGAAATCCAACGTTGCATAATAATGGGATGAATTGGGGCAGCCAGGCGAGGCAGAGGGAGAAACTTGATATACGGATCATATTTCTCTGTTTTGGCTTCAAAGTAGCAGGTTCCGCTTTAGCTGTATTAACTTCTGCTTTCACGTTTTGGTGTTTCGCGTACTCTGTAGCAGTTTCTGTGTTGAGGATAGCTACGAGTATCGGATAGCTGGAGGTATTCGTAAAAAGGATCGCAAGCCGCTTTGAAGAATAGGGAGAACAGCGAGAATAGAAATTGGATAATCGTATTGAATGCAGCAATTGGTAATTGAAATACAAAATTGTCTTACATTTACAGATACTGAGTTTTGCTTTATTATCGATGATGACTGTATAAAAACCTGATTTAGCATTCAAACTGGCTAATGCCCACATCACCCCATCACCAAAAGTGCGATCGCTCATGAGACACAATTGCTAAGAGTGCGATCACCCCAAATCAACCCTCTTATCAAAAGCGATCGCCCATATCAACCCCATCATCAAAAGTGCGTAGGCGTAGCCCGTCGTAGACATCGCCCATATTAACCTCATCACTGGAAGTGCGATCGCTGATTTGACACAGTTGTTTAGAGTGCGATCGCTATATTCACCTCATCATCAAAAATGCGTAGGCGTAGCCCGTCGTAGACATCACCCACATCACCAAAAGCGCGATCGCTCATTTGATACAGTTGCTTAGAGTGCGTAGACGCAAAGCGGCTTGTCGCCAGACATCGCTTGGGAAAATAAGCTAACTAGAGAATAGCCTCTATATTAAATGCTGCCAAAAGTTGGAAATATTATCTATCAACAATCTTTTCAGAGGATTCGCATTCGTATACGCTCGTCTTCAACCACACTGAAATGTCCTATCCAGTCAAAGCGAGATGCTATAGCGATTGCCACTTTTTGAGCAACAACTGCACCGGAAGGTGCTTTTATAGCCATAATATGAGTTTAAGGTGATATTGTCGGGAAAATATGTGTAAGTAAAAATGACGTAAGAGGTAGAGTTCACAAACGAGTTTGAAATGTGGTGGGTTGAGTTAGACGAAAGTACCCAGGTTGCGATTCTGACTATAAAATACACTTTTTCGGGGATTTGAAAACCGGATTTGGTATGATTCCTTGATGATGCAGAGCAAGCGGATTTATCCGTGGGGGCAATCTCAAATCTAAAATCCTTGCATTGTTTGGTTAATCCCAAGATTTGTAGCTATGGCGATCGCATACTTCTATTTTCACGCAGAATTGAATCATTTTTTACCACGGCATCAAAAACAAGTGAGAATTTCCCATTCTTTTGAGGAGAGAGCCTCGATTAAGGACATGATTGAGTCATTGGGCGTTCCTCATCCAGAAATTGATTTTATAAAAGTTAATGATGAATATGTAGATTTTTCTTACATCGTTGTGGATGGAGATATTATCAACGTTTATCCAATTTCTAGTAGGAGTGATATTACACCAAATATTTCTCTCCTGCCAAAAACCATTAGTACTATTAGCTTTGTTTTAGATATTCATTTAGGCAAGCTAGCAACATCTCTACGACTTTTAGGCTTTGATAGTTTATACCGGAATGACTACGAGGATGAGGAATTAGCAAAGATATCTTACAACCAAGCACGAATTCTCTTAACTCGTGATAAGGGTTTATTGATGCGTAGTTTAGTAACGCATGGGTATTATGTGAGAAATACTAACCCTGACAAACAAATCTTAGAAATACTGCAACGCTTCGATTTATTTAAATTAGTTTCGCCATTTAAAAGGTGTTTGCGCTGCAATGGATTATTAGAATCTGTAGAGAAGCAATCGATTATTGAACAAATACCAGAAAATGTCCGATCGCAGGTTGAGGAATTCCAGCGCTGTCAAACTTGCGATCGCGTTTATTGGAAAGGTTCACATTATGAACGATTGCAACAGTTTATTGATGGAATACTTGACTCAAAAAGAGGTGAGTAAGTCAGTAATGTTCATAATTCCAGTGAGAGGCTGGTTGCACTTGGAATGTTGGAGCTACTGCCAACATCTTTTGTAGTTCCCTGTTGACGATTAAAATCATCACGAATGGGATCTTCCTCGATATCTTTGCTAATTTCTTCTGGTTCAAGGGGAGCCGCCTCCTTACCTTCATCAAGATTAAGAGAGCGGGGAGGTTCTTTAGCCTCAGACAAATCGATGAGCGGTTTTGATTGTTCCGAAGTCATGAGTTGTTAATTTATACAGCTTTCTTTAGTGTTGAATTTACTTTGCGTGCAAACATCTCTCCTCAGAAAGAAACTGTATGTAGTAATGATGTTAAAAGGAGTATAAAAAGTATGACAATTTTAGCTCTCGATTTTGGCGGAACTAAACTAGCGGCTGCATTAGTAAACATTGGTTCGAGAAAGTGGTTACGTTATGAACGCCGCTTGTCCCCAGCAAATGCAGATGCTAGCACTGACTTGGAAATTATGCGATCGCTAATTTACTCTTTACTAGAAGATACAAAACCGAGTGCGATCGGTGTTAGCTTTGGCGGCCCTGTAGATGCTTCCACGGGGACGGTGCGACTATCTCATCATGTCGCTGGATGGGAAAATATTCCTCTTAAAAACTTGTTGGAGGAAGAGTTTGGTGTGAGTGTTGGTGTGGATAACGATGCTAACGTTGCTGCTTTGGGAGAACATCGCTTTGGTGCGGGAGAGGGTTACGATAGCTTGTTTTATATAACTGTCAGCACTGGTGTGGGCGGTGGTTGGATACTCAACGGTCAGCCTTGGCGGGGTGTAGATGGAATGGCTGGTGAAATTGGACACATAGTTGTAGATCCTGCTGGGCCAGTATGTTTGTGTGGGAAGCGGGGATGTGTGGAACGTTTGGCTTCTGGGCCTTATATGGCGCAAAATGCGAGGGAAGTTTTGGAAAAGGAACCGCACGGTGGAGAGGTGTTGAGGGGTTTGGTGGGGGACGATTTAATGTTACTGACGGGACAGTTGGTGAGTGAGGCAGCGGCGGTTGGAGATGATGTGGCTAAGGAAGTTTTGCACAAGGCTGCTTGGGCGCTGGGTGTAGGTATTGGGAATGTGGCGAATTTGATGAATCCGCAGCGCTTTGTGTTGGGGGGTGGTGTGACGAAGGCGGGGGAGGATTTTTGGCGGGTGGTGCGACAGGTAGCGCGGGAGACTGCTTTACCGGAAGTTGATTTTGAAGTTGTATCCGCGGCGTTGGGTGATGATGCACCGTTGTGGGGGGCTGTGGCGATCGCTAATGAGCATCTCGAATTTGTAAATTAACCTGAGTCTCCAATGAAGAGGAGTTACGGGAAGGGCTAAAGAATTACGAATTAGTATAAATTATACTTGTCATGCTGTTAGCAAAACGTGTATGGAGCGTATAAGTGCAAACAGAACTGGTTATTTTTGACTGTGATGGGGTGTTGGTAGACAGCGAGACATTTGCTAACCTTTGAGTCATAATATTGTTCGCTCTCCCAGTTAGTAATCACTTATTTCTATCCTAAGTCAAAACCAAATTATCCCGATGAATCACAGTTTCTACCCCGGCGTAGCCTAAAATTGTGGAAATTTCCCGTGAATGATGTCCGCGAATTTTTTGCAATTCATCGCTGTTATAATTCACAAGTCCTCTGGCAATTTCGTTACCGTTGCTATCACACAATTGCACTGCATCTTGTGTGTCAAACTCTCCTTCTACCGCTTTAATTCCAGCTGCTAATAACGATTTTCCTGCTAAAGAAATTGCCGCGATCGCACCTTCATCTAAATACAATTTTCCCGCAGGTACAAGTCCGTAAGCTATCCAACGTTTACGCGCAGAAGTTGGTTCCGGTTGCGGCTCAAAATGTGTTCCAATCAGTTCACCTTGGAGAATTTTTTCTATATTGTGGGGAAATCTTCCTTGGGTAATTACAGTCCGCACTCCAGCGGCGATCGCAATCCTGGCAGCCGAAATTTTTGTCACCATACCACCGGTACCCCATTGAGAACCTTGGGAACCTGTTTGTATTTGTAATTGAGCTAATTCTTTAATGCTACTAACTAAAGCGATCGGCCGTGCATCTGGTACGGAACGCGGGTCGGCTGAGTAGAGGCGATCGACATCGGTGAGCAAAAATAACCAATCGGCTTCTACTAAACTCGCAACCAAAGCCGAAAGGGTATCATTGTCGCCAAATTTTAGCTCCTCTACTGCTACGGTATCATTTTCATTGACTATGGGAATCACTCCCAATCCCAATAATTCTTGAAAAGTGTTGTAAGCGTTGAGATAGCGGCTACGCTGTACTAAGTCGCTCCTTGTCAATAATACTTGAGCGATCGGCTGTTGCAAAGTATTAAATAAATCATCATATACACGTATAAGTCTGCCTTGCCCAACTGCTGCTACAGCCTGTTTGAGGGCGATCGCTTTGGGACGTTCAGTTAAGCCCAACCGCGCACAACCCACCCCCACAGCGCCAGAAGAAACCAAAATCACGCGATGCCCTTGGCGTTTTAAATGACAGAGTGTCTCCACCAAGGTGGCGATGGTAGAAAGTGCTAATTGTCCTGTTTCTGGTTGGGTGAGGCTGGAAGTACCGATTTTGACAACAATCGTTAGTGGCATCAAAAAAGTTAGGAGTTACGAGTCATTGAATTTTAGATTTTTTCTTCAATCCAAAATCTAAAATTGCCATCATAACTCACTATGGTACTGCAACATGCTTCTAATTTTTTATCTGTAATAAAATTGGCTCAGTTTGCCCTTATAGTTGAGAACTGAATTTGAAGTGAGCAGTTGTTTAATTTACAATTTTATATTTTTTACTAGTAGGATAAGTCACCTGTATTCCGACATTTTTGTATTATATTAAAGCTGCTTTTATTACGCTAATTGAATCTGTCTGATCGCCTTTAATTGCTTGTTTAAATCATTTAGTAGCATTTGGATAATCACCAATCTGAAACTTTTAATTCCTGGGTCAATATAGGTGTTGTTTATAACAGGAAAAAATGCGATCACCACGACTTAAATTAATGCTTGGATTGTCTACACACAAAACACCTAATACTTTATTTTCGCTTGCCAAGCATCGTGCTGACAAATGACTAATGTCTACTAAGGCTGTAGAAATTGTCATACTCCTGCTATTAAAAGGACATGAGTACTTTTAGATAATCTCGATTTAATTGGCGAATAGACTTCTATAGGAATCATATTTGATTTCTGAAAAAGACTGCGAGATAATACGGATACAGAGATCTGTCTAAGAACGAACAATGATAAACCAGCATCTAGAAATAGCGATGCCTTCGGCGAGCTTCGCTAACGCAGAATTACAATAATTTATAGATAGTCGCCCAGATGCCCGTGAACTAAAAAAAGCTTTGTCCGTGAAACTTGTTTATCAAGGTTACAAGCGAAAACCTGGGTTCGACGTGTGCTTTAATTCCAACATTTCGCCATTTAAAATGGATGTTTGAGTGGTTTCTCCGAAATACTACGTTTGATTTTCTGTCTCTTCAGATGTACGGAGCTTTTTCAGAAATCAAATACTAGTCCTATATATTCGAGATAACCAGTCCAATTTGTAAAGCGCCAGCCATTCTATAAGTGAAGACTGACGCTTTACGAGTTTATATTTATTTAGTATGCGCTAGAGTCTTTTTTAGCTGACCCCATGTTATTAATACTTATGATCCCCGATTTTTCGATTCCAGTATGATTCCTTAATCATTTCTTTAGATTTACTTTCCTGATGATTTCTCAAGTTTTGTGAATTTTACTTTTCTTGGGGGTAATAGAGGCTCCGAGTATTTCAGATACCCAAACTTCAAAATTTCGGACGGGATGAGAGCGCAAAGCTGCGTCTGGATGAATAATCGGTTCAACTAAAATGGTAAACATTCCCAAGCGATTACCTGCTAAAACATCGGTAAACAAGCGATCGCCTACCATCCCTACTTGATGCACTGGTAAATCCATTGCTTGTAGTGCTGCTCTAATTTTACGCCGGGAAGGCTTAGCTGCACCCAAATAGTAAGGTAAGTTGAGCGATCGCGCAATTCCACCAATTCGCGCTTCACTCAAGTTATTGCTTACCAACCACAATGCAGTACAAGCACGGATTTCCTCTACCCAGCTTTCTAGTTCTGGGGAAGCCATCCCCACTCTAAAGGGTACTAAAGTTTCATCCACATCCAACACCAGACCCTTAAGACCGTAGTGTTGGATAATATCAGGTGTCAGATTTAATACTGAACCTTCTAAAATTAAGTCAGGCTGTAAAAGATTGTTCCAGGTCATAGTCAACAGGCAAATGTAAATAGCTCCAGACAAAAGAGCATAACCCAATACAGTTTAGTTAGTCGAACTCCATCCTGGAATATCCCCACGAACATTTTCAGATAAAATCCTTAAAATTTTATCTATCTCTTTGATGTAATAATTATTCAAAATCAATTTTGGATTTTAGATTTTAGATTGAAAATCCTTGCCTAAGTCTTTTTTCCAGAATCTTCAACAATACTACTTGTCCCGATTTAGTCCCAGTAGATCTCTTGCAAGATTCCTTCTTTTAAGATTCTTCTTTGCGTCTTTACGCCTACCCTACGGGTTCACGGGTGGTATGCGTAAGGCAAAAAATATTTATGCAAGAGGTCTAGTGTTTCATGACTTCCATATTTAATGGAGTATGAGAAAAGATTTAGGTAGTCCGAATTAAAAAATTCAAAATGAAAAAGTAACATTTTGAATTTTTCATCTTACTCTACTTCATTAAAAAGATGTTCCTCTAACAGAGGTTGTACTTGACGAAACTCTTCTGGGGAAAGTAATTCAGGTTCACCTGTTTTCGCTATTCGTGCAAAAAACAATAGTGGATCGAGGGGCGTGTATATTGCATATTCCTGATGTTCATCATAGAAGCTAGCCAATAGCTGTAATTGCTCAGGCTCTAAATCTGCTTCTTCGTCTTCGATTTCTAAAGTGAAGAGTTCTGATTCTTCAACTGGCGGTAAATCACCTGCAACTGTCAGAGCATAAGCTGTATTCTTTAGGGTTAAGTTTTGCTCAGATAGTACAGCTTGAGCGGTACCAAAAATTTGCTCAATAATGGCATCATCTTCTACAAGAACCGCTTCTTCTTCTTCGTCTTCACCTTGCCAAGAAAAAATTTCTACAGGTGAGTCTACAGGAAGAAGTAAAACATATTCTTGCCCATCTACCTCCAAGCGATGCTCTATATAACATTCAAGCGATCGCCCTTTCTCATCAGTCAAAGTGATGGAACCGGCATGAGCGTTATCATTATCATTTTCTTGAGGAAATTCAGAGGAAAACATGGTCGAAATTTATAACTTTAATAAATACCAGCAAATTTGTAAATTGTTTAGCCATCAAATAGCTTTACACGTAAATCCAAATGCTGGGTAATCGTTTTCAGAATATCATGTTAAAAGGTATCAATACTCAATAGCCGCCACTGAAGTGTGGGAATTAGCACGCTTCATATCCAGCCATTGTTGCAAAATCAAAGAGGCTGCCTTGCGGTCAATTAAACCTTTATGGCGTGATGGAGAGCGATTCTCAGCTATTAGCAGTTGTTCTGCTTGAAATGAAGTTAATCGTTCATCTACGTATTCCACAGGCAAATCCAGCGCTTTGGCAAGTCTTTTGGCAAACTTTTGGACTTGACGCGCCTGAAATCCTAATGAACCATCCATTGAATAAGGTAGACCTATAACCAGGACTTGCACCTGGCGTTCATTAACTATTTGACGGATTTGCTCAACATCCTGCTCAAAAAATCTACGCTCAATTGTCGTGATCCCCGTGGCAATTAAACCGGTGCGATCGCACCCAGCCACACCTATCCGCTTGCTACCTAAATCTAATCCCAAAGCTGAAATAAACGGTTTTGCTTGCTCTTGGGGTATCACATTACTTCTCCTGCTGTGCATCTGCGGATTCGGGAATCGCTGATGCTTCCATGCTAGTGTTTTTTACTGAAAAATTAATCGGTTCTGATTTGCTGGGCTGGGGTCTATCTGAGGATGGTAATTTTGGTGGTTGTACCCACGACATTCCGCCTGGTATGGGTTTGCGAGCCGGTTGTAGACCTTGTAGCATATCAGTCCACTGAATTCCTTCTAGAGAGACGAATTTTGACTCCCGTAGCTTGTGCCACACAGAGCGAGACATAATTAGTGTATGTTCTATACGTTTTGCCCCAATTCGCTCCAAATATTCTTCTCGCTCTGCCTGATAATCTGAGGAAGCTAATTGTAAGCCTTGCTGAGGAAAATCTTGGGCAATACGAGCTAGTTGAGATAGTAATTCTGGATACAGCCAGGTGTAAGCAGGGTGAACCGTCAGCGTAGCAACGTGGGGGACTTCGCCCTTGCGGTCAAGTTGCACCTGAAAATAGCCGATCGCTGCTTTGCGTTGGGGTTCAAATACGTAACCACTCACTACTTCTGTTTTGGTTACCCATTGTTTGACGGCATCAGTTAAAGCACCGAACAAACTGGTTTTAAAGTCGCGGGTATTGCGGTCAAAAACTTGACGTACCAAAGGTGGCATTGATGCCGTATCTAACTGATATAACAACTGAGCATCAGCATTGCTCACTGGTAAAAGGTTGGGCAAATCTGGCTCTGCTTGTGCCAATTCAACCAGTAACTGAGGCTCGATTTCCCAGTATGTCATTTCTGCCAGACGCTGAAATCCATTTTGTCGATACAGTGCCAGCCCTTCTATGTCGTTGATGTTAACTTCCAGTAGCCAAGTGCGAGCTTCCAAAATCGATTCAAAGCAATGACGCAAAAGCTGTGAGCCAGTTCCTTGTTTATCCGTACCACCTTCTAGTAGCACTTGATCGATCCGCCAAGTGCTGCGTGTGCGGTTAAAAGGTGACACTTGAATCATTCCTAGAAGCATACGCCCTTGCTCTGCTACATAAGCACAGAGGCGATACTGTAGCGGGTTAGGAAACCAACTCAAAAATTTGAGTAATCCATACCAGCGACGCAGCCTTTGCATCTGGCTGATGGCAAAATTTGCTCTCTTGGGAGTAAGGGCTGCGAATGACTCTTGAGTTATGCGCTCAACTCCGTCCAGATCCCGGTATTGGAGTGGTCGGATAACAACGCTGAGATTTCGGGGAAGTAATGAAGTCATTTTAATTCGAGCCGCCATTTAGCCTTAACTAACTGCGCTTTGTCAGAACTGCTGCAATCATCTTAACTACTTTCTGCTCCTGACTATTGCGCCAAAAGGGTGATTTTAGTAACTTAATACTGAAAAAAGCAGAAAAAGCAGATCTTGTGAGAACACCATTGGCATTAACTCGACAACATCTGCCTTTATTTTATTTGAATTTTGATTAAAGTATGTGTATATTTATAAGCCTTGTCGAGAAACTAGTTTTTCAAAGTTAGCTTGGGTTTGATGGAGTAGTTGCTGGCGGCTATCGAAGAGTGTTTGCTTCAGGGGTGGAACAAGATTACGAGCTTGCAGAGTCATGTGAAGTTGTAGGTTAGCGACATATTCACTGAAATCTTGATTCATTTCATCTGCGATCGCATCCGTTAAGAAATTTGATTCCATTGCCACTGTGTTCTCCTGTGTTAATCCTGTGCTGTCTCTGGACATCATCAAAAATTATCACGTTGTTTGGACTAACTTCTTAATTCGCAATGAAGTTTAACGCTTCTTAGAGATAGCAATGTCTGTCTTGAAAAGTTCAGAGACGCTCGCGGACACGGCTTAGCTGCGCTAACGGCCCAAGCCACCACTCCGACTTTTCGCTACGACGGGCTACGCCAACGCCAGGGCATCAAAATCTTAAACCAATACCACCTTGCACAGATATAGCTGTACCACCGCTATCACGATAAGCATCAAAAGCGATGATGGCGTTACCAAAAAGCACAGTATTGCTATTCGGAATCATATAATCAATTCCCGGCTGTAAAGCAAAACTAATTTTGTCGCCCACAGGAGAATCATCACCAGCAAACACCAACCCAGCGCCCAAATAAGCATCAGTTTGCCAGTTGAGGGGCACATCATAAGAAACCGTTGGTACAACTGCCGTACCATTACCAATTAACACTTGGGCACGCAGAGAAATTGGTGCTTCCAAAAGCTTGTAACGCCCAGCTATTACCCCCCCAATTTGGACACCATCAGTAATACCAATACTCGGGCCGATACCAATATAACTGCCATACGCTACTTGAGCTTGCGCTGGTTGAGCCAAACTCCAGACCAAGGCAGCCCCCAAAACTGATACCAAATATGGAACATACTTCATAACCCAATCCCTCACACCAATCTGTCATTTGTCATTTATCATCGGGTATGGTGCATTGAGTATTGGGCATTGGCTTAGGAAAACTCTTCCCCAGTCGCTAGTCCCCAGTCCCCAGTCCCCAGTCCCCATTCCATTCTACGGGCAACGGGGATGAATGCCACCTTGTGTACAAATATACGCTAGTTGCTTGGGATCTAAATTTTTGGCTTGAGAAAAATCAACGCCTTGGACTACGGCGGAAACTGAACCTAAATCTGGGGTTTGGACAAATTGATCGGCTGGATCTTGTTTGCTAGGAGCGAGAATTGTTCCTTGAAAATTTGCTCCCGCTACATTCGCTCCCCGTAAATCTGCAAGACTGAGGTCAGCATTTTGCAAGTTAACGTTTTCCATCTGAGCAGAACGCAAAACAGCACCAGTCAGACGAGTGGCACTCAGGTTCGCATTACTGAGATTAGCCCGATCCAAATACGCCCCTGATAAATCTGCTCCTTCCCAATCGGTGTTAGTTAAGTTGGCAAAGGATAATTGTGTTCCTATGGCACTGACGCGGCCTAAACGTGCAGCGTACAAATTGGCTTCGTTCAATTTGGCATCACCTAAATCTGCTCCAGTTAAGCTGGCTTGTTCCAAGAGTGCATTTCGCAGATCGGCTCCCACAAGTTGGCTGCTGTTAAGCTTAGCCTCATATAAACGGGCATTGGATAAGTTGGCTCTGTTGAGGGTGGCGCGGCTCAAATCGGTACGGTTCATCATGACTCGGCTGAGGTTCGCATCAGTAAGATTAGCTTGCTGCAACTGAGCTTGGCTTAAGTCAGCCATCACATCGTCGAAGGTATCCCAGCGTCCATCCTCACCCATGCCCCGAAAGCGGCTGCCTTTAAAATTAGCTTGGTTCAGATTTGCAGATTTTAATTTAACTCCTGACAAATCAATACCATCTAGTACCAAGTTGAATAAGGAACTCCCTGGCGTACCGCTTTGACCTAATTGGATACGACTCAGGTCAACACCCTCGATTTTCCCACTGTAAACAGACAGAATTTTATTGATTGTCCGCTGATTTCTTTGTAGCCGCCCTTGGCGCAGTTCTCGTTCTGGGGTTGCACTGCTGCTCAAAGACTCTAGTTCACTCACCAGAAACTGATTCTTATTTTTTAATTCGGGGATGGCTTTGGGACCGACACTTGTCAAAGCTTGTTGAATCGTATCCACGAGGCTGGGGTTGGTTTCCTTGACCAAGAGATCCGTAAGAAATTGAATCGATTGTGGGTCTTTGAGACCACCCAATGCCAAAATTGCACTTTGACGTTGTTCATTGGTAGCCCCAGAGTCAGGACTTAACTGTTTGACAAGTTCCAGGAACTGTTGCCCGTTGATTTGCTTGGTTGCTCGCTGGGATTGTTGAACTTGGATATAAACTTGAGTTCCTATTAAAGTTGCCAACACAGCAGTCATGCTCGTCAGCCCTACCCCAAACAAAGTCAGATTGGGATTTTGCTGTATCCGCCGCCATAGACGAGGTGCCTTAGTTGGTGCGGCTGCGGCTAATTCTTCATTTCCCTCCTGCCATTCCTCTGCTGGTTGGTCGCTATCGCCAACAGACTGAGCTTGTCTGTTAGCTAAGATTGAAGAAGAGCGAGTAGCATCTATACTGTAAGTACCTGCGAGTCGATCGTGCAGAGCGCGACGCCCTCCCTGGCGGGATGGTAAAGCTATTCCTTCACCCAGCACCATCAACACAGCCAAAAAAGTGAATAATCCTAAATTCGGAAAAGCAAAGCTATAACGCCACAATAGATAAGCGATAGAAACGGGTACAGTCCAACGACCAATTCCTTCTCTAATCACAACTGCTCCCAAACCAGGGGGCGCTCCTTGCTCGTTAACAACCCGTATTCCTAACCAGCGTTTGGGAATTGTGCTACCAGTCTTAGCGAGTAAATACAATTGCCACCAGGAAAGAGTTACAGGCGCTAATAGGGCTATTGTCCACAAAAAATTAGTCGGCCATGCTACGTTACGGATACCATAGCTAACAGGCAGAGCCAATGGTCTGGCGATCGCTCTTTCCGTTGTTACCAACACAGGATTGAGCGGTACTCGATTCAAATCGCTTCTCGAATTGACATAGACACCAATGCCAAAGGGAATCAACCCACTGGTAATCACTAGTGTGATTTCAGCCGCCCAAGCAGCAAAACGCCTGCTGGCTAGCAGTAGTGAATTGGCTCTTTCCGGTTCTTGTGACTGACCAGATTGATTACTTCTCCTCACAGTTGGTGTCGTCATTGCATAATTCCCTTTGACATTATTTCTACGTCTGATTGACAAAATTAAAATAGACTATTGCTTACGTTGAAAGCTACTAGACACAAAAAATTTGTATCCAACATACACTAACACTGCTAAAAGTGCCAGACTGATTACAGATGCAACCAGTTTAAACACTGCTTGCATTATCGCCAAGCCCAACAGTACTGCTGCACCTGAAACTAGCAGCTTTTTCGCCCCTGATAAATTGCCGAACCAGATCTTAAATCGCTCCAGTTGCAAGTTGAAGTTAGCAAAACTAAACTCAAAAGTCTGTTTTTGTTCTGGTGATTGGGGAACCACTTCCGGTGAGGAATTAATCTCTGCCTCTAGCTTATCGAGGCGACGCTGCAAGTCTTCTTCTCTTTGAGGATTCATCAATTTTTTCTACCTCAGCTAAGACACTTATTCAAGAACGTACTAACCAAATTCTATTTTGGTGGTTGTGTTAGTGATTTTAGCTAATGTCTATGTGTACAAGAGCTTTATTGCCAGGGAAAAATTATGTTTTTTTTGTTGTTATCTTCCAGCCTACCTTCTGTACCTAGTACTATTACTGGTAATAAATGTCATAAATCTCATCAACACAAATTTGCGCCAATGATGAAGTGCTAAATTTAGCAAATTAATAGTGACTAATTAAATCAATTCATGAAGGATACGTTTATAGCCCAGACTTTTTTAAATTTCTACAAACAATCCTCAATTTAGGAGTATTAAAGGATACAGCAGCCTTTGGAACAAAGTAGAAATTGTTGTCGTCTATTAAGTCAGAGTATATATAAATATATTGCTCTAGAAAAATCTGGAGCATTAATCAAAATGAAGACGTTTAGTCTATTGACAATTGTTCCTGCAACTTTAGCGTTCGGTTTGATTTTCACTGACGCTAATTTGGCACAAACACCACAGATTGAAATTAATCGGAATCTGCAACCAGATCCGCTAATTTTGAACGGAAAGTCTGGGGGATCTGTCAAAAGCAACTGTGGAAATATCACCACTGCACCCAATCAAATTATCCAACTTAAAGAGTCACTGCCTTACTTACGATTAATAGTAGAGAGTCAAGGTAAGCCAACATTGTTGATTGATGGGCCTGGAGGAAAGTTTTGTGTACAAGCAGATAGTTACTCTGGAGGCAAGCCAGAACTTTCTGGTTACTGGCAGGCAGGAAAATACTCGCTGCATGTAGGCGAACTCTCTGGGCAACAGTATAACTACATCCTCTCAATCTCGCAACAAAAAAAATAGTCATTTGTCCTCTGTTGCAAAGTTGAGCCACTAGGTAAGGACGGGTCTCTGGGCTTCTTCAGTAGCGTCTAAATCTAAAGAAGCCTGAGCTTTTGACTTTACCCTTTGTCATTTGTCAGTTACTAATGACTAATGACTAATCTTCCAATGATTGGATTGGTACTTCAACTGCTTTGACATCAATAGTGCCTACTGGTGTGAAGCGCTGAAAATGACTATTTTGTACTAGCAACGACTCACTACAGTTAGGACACTGCACCTGGCTGTTATTTAAACCTGTAAATTCATATCCACAGACCGGACACTGGTCAGCAACCAAGTTACGTTGCAACCACCAACGAAAACCAAAGAAAGCCACAATGGGTGCCAACAATAGCAACCCAAAAATAATTAGCAACGAATTAACCAACCAACCCAAGCCCAGTGATGCTAGCAACCAAATAACTGCTAGCAGAGTGAGCCAGGGTCGGAGATTTAAAAGATTCAATTGAAATGACTTAAAGCTCATTTTTTAAATTTGGTCCTGCTCTCCCTCTAGGATAGCGAGTTTGGTCATTAGTCATTGGTCTTCTCTTACAAAGTTATGTACCCTGCGGCATGGCAAAGCCATCAGAAGAAACCTCGGCATCCTGCGGGAAGCAAGCTACAGACTTTGCGCTTTGTCATTTGTCATTTCTCATTGGGACTCAGAACTGAGCATAGAAGCAGGTGTTGTAACTTCTGCTGGAACGCATCCAAGCCAAACAGGGCGATCGCTTGTTCTCGTAGCCACTGTCCATCACACCTTTGATCGTTGCCTTGTAGCATCTCTATACAAGCTGCTGCTACAGCATCAGGATTGCGGTGTGGTACTCGCCATCCCAACTTACCATCCTGCAAGGGGTCAGCTGACCCATCGTCGTCACCAGATAATACAGGTACTTGACAAGCCATTGCCTCTAAATAAACGATGCCGAAGCCTTCTTGGGAAGGCATAATATAGGCATCAGCAAGGCGATAATGTTCCATTAATTCTTCTGTGGCAACGAAACCAGCAAACACAACGCGATCGCTTACACTTAAATCTTTGGCAAGTTGAGCTAATCGCAGTTGGTCATCACCACGACCAATTACCAAATATTTGACTTCTGGGAAAACCTCGGCGATTTGTGGTAACGCCCGAATCGTCACATCCACGCCTTTGTAAATATCTCCTGACCACAACCTTGCCACTGTCATTAACACCTTAGCACCAGTTAAGCCATACTTTTCAACTAATTCTGGCTCTTTGTCACCAGGAGTGAATTTATCCCCATCAATTGCACAAGGGATCATCTGGATGGTTTTAGGGTCTAGACCATTGGCAACACAAGCGCGATCGCGGCTGTAGCGACTAATTGTCCAAATTCCTGCTGCTGATGCTAAGGCACGGCGTTCTTGATTTTTTAACGGTTCCCAGATTTCTTTACCGTAAGTTAGCACGGTGTAGGGAATCCCCAAGGGCTGGCAAAGGGTTTGGATTAATACTGCTAAGTTAATGTGACCGCAGAAAACTTGTTGCGGACGGTTTTGCAATAGACACTTCAGTAAAGCTGCTGCCATTTTGACTCTCCCTAGTTGAGGAGAGTTATTTTTAAAGTAATGAAATTTTAAATTTTCGTCTTCAAAATAATTTAGGCAATTGGGACTATCTCGCAGCAAAAAGACTTCCGCCTTGTAGCCTTGATTTAATTTCAGATAAGCTCGAAAAATATCTTTTATATATGATTGAATACCACCTTCGCGAGCAAAAATTTCTAAGAACACGAAGACGTGGTTAGTTTTTTTGTTAACTTTATTACCTAATTTTAGGTTTTCTGTCACTGTAGTAATGAGCATGTTTGGTTATTTACACTCGTGGCAAGGGGGCGATGCCTGCGGCAAGGACTTCATCCAACGCACCGCTTTGTAACTGCTCTAAATCTGTTTTTACCATTTTTTCTAAAAGCTCCTCAAAGCTGACTTGGGGTTCCCAACCAAGGTTTCTTTTAGCTTTACTAGGGTTGGCAACTAGTTGAAAATGCTCATCTTGTCGCAATAAATTAGTATTTATAATTACATGATTTTGCCAATCTAATCCCACAGACTCAAAGGCTGTAGCCACTAAGTCTCTCACACTGTGTAGCTTACCTGTGCCAATCACGTATTCTTCTGGTTCGTCTACCTGCAACATCCTCCACATAGCCTCTACGTAATCTCCCGCAAAGCCCCAATCGCGTTTGGCATCTAAGTTACCCATTTCTAAGGTGTCAGTTAAACCCAATTTAATCGATGCAACTGCTAAAGAAACTTTGCGTGTGACAAACTGAGGTGCGCGTAGAGGAGACTCATGATTGTATAAAATTCCGCTACAGGCAAATAGTCCATAGCGCTGTCTGTGATGCACCATTGTCCAGTGGGCGTGCATCTTGGCAGCAGCATAGGGATTCTTCGGACGAAAAGGAGTTTCCTCGTCTTGAGGGGAAAAGAATACATCCCCAAACATTTCTGAACTGCTGGCTTGATAAAATCTGGTAGACAAGCCAACCTGTCGTACTGCTTCTAAAAGCCTGGTGGCTGTACCAGTTATCAGATCTAGAGTTCCCAACGGGTCTTTCCAGGAATCTGGTACAAAACTCGGAGCTGCCAAATTATAAATTTCTTGGGGACGCAGTTGTTCAACAGCCGTCAAAAGTGCGGTACTATCCCTCAAGTCTACGGTAAAAATTTCTACCTGAGTTGCTAGCGTTCCCAATTTTGTTAAATTAGGTTGTCGATGCGGGGGTACTAATCCTACAACTCGGTAACCCTGATTGAGGAGCAAATGGCTGAGATAGTAGCCATCTTGACCAGTAATTCCTGTAATTAGGGCTGTCTTAGTCATATTTTGTCCCCTATGTATTCTATCTCTCTATTAAGCACCAAGTAGCACTTGTTGGAGAGTAAAAATAAGACTCTCAACACTGCTGACAAATATTAACAAGGGAGCTTCTATAACTCGAATGCTATCTTTACTGTATTCAATAATTCTTTTTATACAAAAATACTCTTTTATTTTTCACCAAAAAATGCTCCTAATTAAGCAATTTCACTGAAAAAAGATATTACATCAATTTACATATTCTTAAAAAAGTAGTATACTTCTGTCAATCAAATAAGCGTTTGCTTAAGCAATTACTGGGTATGATAATACATTTGTTCGTAAACAGATAGCTGAAAGATCGGCCAAAACTCATCTTGGCATTACCACTGGGAAGAGTTTTGTAAAAATAAAAAGGTAACAAACGGCGTGTTCGTTCTCAGCCAGCGTTTGCAGAGGTATCGCTCTAACGGACTAAGGACAGGCAATTACTACGTACTTTCCACAAAATCTCAAATTGGCATCAAAAAGATTTTTGCCTCGGCTTATCCTTAAGAGTGCTTCACTTTGACTTTTGTACTTTTGTACAATATTTGACAATCAGCAGACAATTTCTACCATCTGCACCACGTTCGTATACCACATGGTCAGCCAAGCGCCGGAGGAGAAACCATCCATATCCACCTTCTTGCGGTTCTTCCGGCTTTGGCTCTGGGATACCATCAGGATTGAAAGGTTTTCCATAATCCCAAATTCTAATCTCTAGGCGATCAACCCACAGATAAACGTCAATGTCAATGGTTGTTTCTGGTGGTAAAGCATGATGAGCATGACGAACAGCGTTGGTAAAGCCTTCTGCTAATGCTAAATTGAGGCGTTCGAGTTGAGTTTGTGACCAGCCAAGTTGAGATAAATGTCGTAGAGAAAATTGCTTAAACCATTCTTGCACCTGGTCGAAGAGGGTGAGTTCGCTCCTAACCGTCAGATGGTCTTGCTGCACTATGGTAAGCATTAACTGTGACTTGAATGAAAGTAAACCCAAGTTGCTAGTCATTAAATTTTGCGCTTTTTGCAAAATTTCTCTGACATCTAAAAATCTAAATTGACATATTCTGCGTAACAAAATACAAAACATGAACAATTTTGGCATTCGAGGGTTGTAACTGGCAACTTACGTTGCAGTAAGTGAAAAATGTTTGTATTTGTTGACCGTGCCAATTTTAGATTTTGCGAAAAGTTTGAGCGGAGGAGACCTCCGCTCAACACCGTTACTCCAAGAGAAGGCGCTTTCCAAGTGTCTAAGCACAAGTCAAGAAACGCGCTTTGAAGAATGGCTCAACTTTTCGCAAAGTCCAATATTGATTGACTTTTAGTGACTTGAGATTTTGGAATAGCTTTTCCCTAAGAATTCGGAATTCAACAGCATAGCTAAACACAGTCCGCCAAGGCGTCAGAATTCATATAAACAAAAGTTCCAGCTAAGGATTTCTCAGAGCGAAACTTGAAAGTGGGATGCTATAAGAAGGGAGAGTCAGAAGAGTTCCAAGAATCAGAAGAACATTCTAATGAATGACTATATCAATCATACTAGACTGCTTATATAATTCTGAATTTTGACTTGTCTATATCCAATTCTGACGCTTCTCCATGCAAAACGTCAAATTCAAAATTCAAGCTGGACTATTAAAATTGACGCCTGTTTATTTTTTCAAAAGCACATCTGCATATGCTCTTAAAATTCACAGGCGTCAAAACATTTTGCGGCGACTAATTTAGAATAGTCCCAAGGTCAAGGACTTATCCAATGGCAAGGCAGCACCAATACCCAGCCACAGGGTGACAAGGGTGCCAAATAGGAACACTGTGGTTGCAACTGGACGACGGAAGGGGTTTTGGAACTTATTGACGTTCTCAATAAAAGGAACGAGGATTAGTCCCAAAGGTACAGAAGCCATTGCTAACACTCCTAAAAGTTTGTTAGGAAGCGATCGCAAAATTTGGAAAACTGGATATAAGTACCACTCCGGTAAAATTTCCAATGGTGTGGCGAAAGGATTTGCTGGTTCGCCAGTCATTGCGGGGTCTAGGACAGCTAGAGCCACAATGGCAGCGAAGGAACCCATAATCACGATGGGAAACACGTAAAGTAGGTCATTAGGCCAAGCGGGTTCACCATAGTAGTTGTGACCCATACCTTTAGCCAGTTTGGCTCTTAACTGGGGATCGCTGAGGTCAGGTTTTTTCTGTGTTGCCATTTTTAAATGTGCTCTCCTGCTTAAGTTGAATTAAAGCATTTGTGAAAGCTATCGGCTACTAGGCAACCCTAGCAAGCGGCAAGCAGCGTTGTGTCTGTCTACGGTGAGCCGCCTCAAGGGCGTCTAAAGCTTTCGGCTTGCGATGCAAGTGTTTGTTTTTTGTAACTTATGTAGAATTAGTTTCTTGTGTTTCATAAGTTTAGAACAAACAACTTCATCTGGAAACTGACAAATGTTGCCTTTTGCTAATCTTTGAGATTACAAAGGACCAGAAATACCTTGTTTGCGGATCATCAAGAAGTGAAACAGCATAAACACTGCAATTAACCAAGGCAAAACAAAGGTGTGTGCGCTGTAGTAACGAGTCAGTGTTGCTTGACCAACACTAGAACCACCACGCAGTAGGTCGGAGATCAGAACACCAACCACGGGAATTGCTTCTGGTACGCCGCTAACGATTTTCACAGCCCAGTAGCCAACTTGATCCCAAGGCAAGGAGTAGCCGGTAACTCCAAAGGAAACGGTGATTACAGCCAGGATTACACCACTTACCCAGGTCAATTCGCGGGGCTTTTTAAAACCACCAGTCAGATAAACCCGGAAGACGTGCAAAATCATCATCAATACCATCATGCTGGCAGACCAGCGATGGATGGAACGAATTAGCCAACCGAAGTTCACTTCATTCATGATGTACTGAACTGAGGAGAAAGCTTCAGCGACTGTTGGCTTGTAGTAGAACGTCATGGCAAATCCAGTGGCAAACTGGATCAAAAAGCAAGTTAGGGTAATTCCACCCAGGCAGTAAAATATGTTGACGTGGGGAGGGACGTACTTGCTAGTAACGTCTTCGGCGATTGCTTGAATCTCCAGGCGTTCCTCAAACCAGTCGTAAACGTTGGCCATACAATCTCAAGTTCCTAAGAATCGGTTGCGTTTGATAAATTCCGAAGTGCTAAATCGGCGAAGAAAGTTTCAAGGGTCGTAAGCCTCGACATCTTGTGAGTTCGGCTTTAGGCGTTCTCCCACCAGAAGCCACAGGCTAGATTAGCAGCATAACCCTTTGCGGACTTTCTAGAAGCCGCCGCTCAGACTTCTCTCCCAATTAGCAATGTTGGGATTTTAGTAAAGGGGGCCTTTTTGTTTGTCAGCTTTCAGGGTGCTAAGAGTTTTCAGAAACTTTACACTCTGTAAAGATGGAATGTATTGCGATCTCTTTATGCCGCAACACAGAAAATTGTGGACACAAAGTAGATTTTATCCTTTGCTGAGTGGGATGAACTGCATCAGTTGAGTAAACAACTTGATGAGAAGAATGCACCACTTCTATAAAAAAAGTAACATAATCGAGAGATAGATTTCATCAACAACAGGACAACAGGGCATTTCTAGGCAATTTGGGTTGAGGTGGAATTGATAATGGGGTTCATGAACAAACAGTTTTTTCGAGTTGGATTTTCATTGCTAATGGCGTTTTGCTTGTCCTTGGGTATAATTACCAAGCCTGCACTGGCTTTGACAGCACAACAAAAGCTGGTTTCTGAAGTTTGGCGAATCGTCAATCGTACTTATCTGGATGAGACGTTTAATCATCAAAATTGGGCGGTAGCGCGGCAAAAAGTTTTGGAGAAGCCGCTGAGCGATTCCAATGCTGCTTATACCGCCATTCAGACGATGCTCAAGAGCCTCGACGATCCTTTTACCCGCTTTTTAGACCCAGAGCAGTACCGCAGCTTACAGGTAAACACTTCTGGGGAATTGACGGGGGTGGGATTGCAAATTGCTCTCAATGGTGAAACTGGTAAGCTGGAAGTCGTGGCTCCCATAGCAGGTTCACCAGCGGAGAAAGCGGGGATTAGACCACGCGATCGCATTCTCAAAATTGAAGGCATTCCCACTGAAAATTTGACTCTAGATGAAGCTGCGACGAAAATGCGCGGGCCGACTGGCAGCCTTGTGACTCTCCTCATCGAACGAGACGGAGAAGCAGAAACGGAAATTAGACTGACGCGCGATCGCATTACTCTTAATCCTGTGGTTTCCGAATTGCGTGTTTCTGGGCAGGGTACGCCCATTGGCTACCTTCGTCTGGCTCAATTCAATGCCAACGCCTCCACGGAATTGGCAAACGCTATTTCTAGTCTAGAAAAAAAAGGGGCTGCTGCCTACATTCTAGATTTGCGAAATAATCCTGGGGGGTTACTGCAAGCCGGAATAGAAATCGCCCGTTTGTGGTTAGACTCCGGGACAATTGTCTACACTGTTAACCGACAAGGCATTCAAGGTAGTTTTGAAGCCTATGGCCCTGCCCTAACCGACGATCCTTTGGTGATTTTGGTGAATCAAGGAACTGCTAGTGCTAGTGAGATTCTTGCTGGCGCACTCCAAGATAATGGGCGTGCCCAACTCGTGGGAGAAACTACTTTTGGCAAAGGTTTAATTCAATCTTTGTTTGAATTATCAGATGGTTCAGGTTTAGCAGTGACAATTGCTAAGTATGAAACTCCTCAACATCGGGATATTAATAAACTAGGTATTAAGCCAGATAAACTGATTTCCCAAACACCCCTAAACCGCGAACAAATTGGCACAACTGCGGATCTGCAATATCAAGCAGCGTTGGAACTATTGAATGAAAACTCGGTTGTGGCGGGAAAGACTTAAAAACTTGAGTGCTGCACCCGATCTGGTTGTGGAAGTGCTTTTTTAGGTAGCCAAAATGAGCGCGGCGATCGCAAAGTCAAACTGCGGTTTTATTTCCTTAAGGGGACAAGGAGAAGTGGGGACGACTGGGGCAAAAGGTTTTCTCTTTCTTCCCTTGTTTGGCAATACTGACATAATTTCAAACATCTTCCTGGATATCTGAAGCTGTTTACCAAAAATAGCCAAAAATTATACCGGAATGTCAATGATAAATTCTGTTCCTTTCCCAAGAATAGAGTTGCAAGTTAATTTTCCCCTATGGGCTTCTTCAATAATTTGACGAGCGATCGCCAACCCCAAACCTGTACCTTTCCCAACAGCTTTCGTAGTAAATAAATGGTCAAAAATATTTTGTTTAACCTCTTCGCTCATCCCTTTCCCATTATCAGAAATAATAACTTTCACGCAATTATTTTTTAGGAAAGTTTTAATTTTAATTAAATTGTAATTTAGCTGAATTTGTTGAAAAGTGCGTCCATCATTTGAATCTTCTAAAGCATCGATAGCATTGGCTAAAATATTCATAAATACTTGATTTAATTGACCAGGAAAACATTGAATTTGTGGGAGATTACCATATTCAGTTAATACTTCAATGGCGGGACGTTGTTCATTTGCTTTGAGACGATGTTTCAAAATTAAAATCGTGCTGTCAATGCCTTGGTGGATATTAAACGGAACTTTGTAATCTCGATCTGCACGAGAGAAGGTGCGGAGACTGGTGCTAATATTTTTTAACCTGTCACACGCCATCGTCATGGAATCAATTACTTTGGGTAAGTCTTGTAACGTATAGTCCAAATCAATTCCTTGGGCATGATCGAGAATTTCTTCGCTCTTGTTGGGTAGACTTTGTTGATAAAGTCTGAGATGTTGAACAATATCAGCAATCGTAGGTTTAGTTTGTTTGAGACTGGCAGCAATAAAACCAAGTGGATTATTCATTTCGTGAGCCACACCAGCAACTAAATTCCCCAAAGCAGACATCTTTTCGCTTTGAATAATTTGTAATTGGGCGTTTTGCAAATTAGTTAGAGCTTGTTCTAAATCTTGTGATTTTTGCTGCAAAGCAAGTTCTGATTGTTTGCGATCGCTAATATCAATTACTACCCCATCCCATAAAATTGCACCGTCGGCTTGTAGTTCTGGCCGAGCAGCAGATTGAATCCATTTCACGGTTCCTGAAGGCATGATAATCCGCCATTCTTGTTCAAACGGTGTCAAAGTTTGGGCAGAGTAGATCATTGCTTGTGTAATAGCTGGGTTATCGTCAGGATGATGCATAGCGTAAAGGCTGTGTGTCCCCGCCATCACCGATTCTGGCTCTAACCCATACAACTCCAAACAGCCAGAACTAACATAGGGTGTTGAAGTTGAACCGTCCGCCCCCAAACGGAATTGGTACACCATACCAGGAATATTATTTGCCAAATTTTGGAAGCGGATTTCACTAGCCTGCAATTTTGCTAGAGATTGTGTCAATTGTTGAGCATAGTTCTGAGAATTACTGTAAAGTCGGGCATTTTCTAGGGAAATCGCAGCTTGGGCGCAGAGTAAATTGAGCAGTTCAACGCGATCGCTGGTAAAGGCTCCAGTAACAAGATTGTTTTCCAGGTACAATACACCAAGCAACTTACCCTGATGCAAAATCGGGCTGCATAAGATACTCTTAGGCTGCTGTCGCTGAATGTATGGGTCATTAGTTAATTGCCGATGTACTCTAGCATCAATAATGACCGCAGGTTGTAAGCTGCGTTTGACGCTATTAATCAAACTAATCGGCACATCATCGCTGTCTTCAAGAAGTTGTGGCTTCAGCAGCATTGGGCAAAAATCAGTACAAGTGACAGATTGCACCATTAGCTGTTCTTCATGAGACAGGAGCAACACACATTTCTCGGCTCCAGAATTTTCAATGAGAATATCCAGCAATGTCGAGAGCAGTTTTTCCAGTTCGATTTCGCCAGAAAGGATTTGGGAAGCTTTGAGAACAGCAGCTAAATCTAGAGCAATAGAGACGCTGCTACTACTGGAAGTACTGGAACTAGTGGAGGTGAGAGTTCCTAAGTTGAAGATAGTTTCGGAAGTGGAGAGGGGAGAATGGGTTTGCTGGAGGATCGGGGCGAGTAGTTGGGGATAGCGTTTTTCTAAGTCGGCGACTTTGGCTTTTGCACCCCAACGAACATAGCCATAATAAGCTTCGATCGTGTATTCTTGAGCGATGCGCTGCTTACCCCAATCCAGGTAGAACTTAGCGGCTAGTTCGTTGGCAAGTGCTTCTTCTTGGGTGTAGCCGTGTTCTTTAGCAAGAGAAATAGCGCGATCGTAATAGTCCATTGCATCGGCTTTGTTACCCAAAATACGATACTGTTCTGCTGCTACCAAATCAAATTTATGTTGAAAATTCATCGGCGCATCGATCGCCCATTGCTTCATCTTTTCCTGATTATTCTTGACTCGATTCAGAAGGTCTTCTAGTTGCGAATCTGCTAGCGATGGGTAGATTGCCAAATGCGCCAAAGAATCATAGAAGTACGATACTGGTACGACTACAAGACCTGGCACACCATCTAAATACTAGACTTGTCCGAAAATTTATAAGCCAGTCTGTGCAAACCTTTGAGAGTCCG